>JANPNP010000393.1:0-22561 GCA_031427535.1 Bdellovibrionales bacterium
GAGGCTCATTTAAATCAAAAGTTCATTCGGTGATGGAACCGCTATGTTGTGCCATTCCGGTAATTACCGGACCGCATATCAGCAACTCACCTGAAGCTTTGCAATACAACAATGTGGTGATGAATGAAATTCGAGTTGTACAGGTGGTCCAAAGCTCCGAGGAATTTTTGGACGCGCTCAAAAAAATAAAAGTGATGCAAAAAAGTGATTTTAAAAAGTTACTCATTGGTCATCTAGAGAAAAATCGCTATGCCACTCGGAAAATTATGGACTTATTACCTGACTAGCTTCTAAAAATTGTAAATTCCGAAGTCCAAACCAACTGATTTTTTCACCGTCAACCACAACACCCTTAAATCCGAGTTGCTTAAGTTCGGCGTACTTTTTCGCAAATGGAAATGGCTCGCTGGAAAAAAAACAAAACGATTTTAGCAGTTGCTCGGGTGAAATTTGTGGATATTTTTCTTTGTGAATAAGCTGAATCCCAATGCGTTTAAAATTTTCGGCAATAAAAGTTTGCTGACCTACGACCATAAAGGGGTCCTTCCAAATAACATACTCATAATGTTGTCCTGGAACGACCTCATCGACAGATCCTTGAAAAATAATATTTTTTAAAAATAGACGCCGGTCTAATGGCCGTAATTGTTGGTAGCGTTTTGCAAATTGCACCAGATTGCCATTTTTTAAGGTAGAGCCAATTTCTGCCAGTGCAGTTTCTAAACTTTCGAAGTCAGTAATGTTGGTTATGATCAACTTATGGTTGGCATGGGTCAGTTGATCGGCCATTTCACGTGTATTTTCCTGTTGATCTACGATTATAAAATCTGGCTTTAGGCGCGACACCTGATCGATATCGACAGATTTTGTACCACCAATTATGGCAATATCTTTTGCTTTTTGAGCAGGATGAATGCAAAATCTGGTTCGCCCAACAACATTCACGTTAGCTTCTATCAAAGTTTCAGTCCACGACGGAACTAAACTTACCACTTTAGGATAACTATTCGTATAATTGTTGTGCATCAACTGATCGTGTCAAACGTCTGATTGTTGAGTCAACGAATACTCTCACGTACAGTACTTTCTTTATATTGGAGTTTGCATGCAAGATTTTAATCCTGTTCGTGGAAAGCCCGTGCCTGCCACATTTAAAAAAGGCGATCTGCTTGTCCTTTTCGGTGAGTTATTTAACCGCGGCTACGCCAACGGACTAGTGGAAGAAGCTGAAAAATTTGGTGTCACCGTCGTGCGTGCCACGGTTGGTCGGCGCGATGAAAATCAGAACATTCGTAAGTTAACGGTCGAGGAGGCTGAACTTATTCCTAAACCTTTTATAAATGTTCCACTTGAAGCCGGCTTCGATTTAGAAAAAGATTCTACTGGGAAAACTCCGAACGATTATTTGAAAGACGTTAAACTAAGCCACTGGGAAGCTTCCGCTGTTCCACAAGAAACACTGCAGCAGTGCCGCGCTCAGGGTCGGGCTAGATTTAAAAAACAAACTGCTGAATTTATTTCGGAAGTAGAAAAATTGGTAAAACCCGGTCAACATGTTCACTTCGCCCACTTAATGGCGGGCGGTGTTCCACGCTGTAAAATTGTGTTGCCGTTAATGAACCGCGTCTTCAAGGGGACCGGAGATCGCTACATACCCTCTAAAAAATTCTGGGAAAGTGGCATTGGCCGTTTCCTTGAAATGAACTTTCACGAAGTTACGGCACAAACGTTTAATATTCTAATCGAGGAATCAAGTGGTCTTCGCGAAAAATTAAAGACATCCGGAGGCTCTGCAAGTTATGTGGCGTACGGTTACCATGGCACCGAGGTCATCATCAGCGGAACGTATCAATGGCAATCGTATGCGCCCTACATCCAAGGTTGGGCTAAAGTCGATTTAGAAAATTTTTCGAAATCATGGTTTGCAAAGGGTGTTGCGTGTTGTGTTTATAATTGCCCTGAAATTCTGACGAATTCGAGCTCTGTTTTTAAAGGAATCGAAATTGCTGTTTACAATTTAGTTCGAGCGCTAAAAAAAGATAAACCTAATTCCCCAATCACCGCAAAAATAAGTGAGGACTGCGAGCGTGTCCTAAAATCACCTGGAGATCTAGACCGCATTTATAGCGCAGTGGACAATTATTTTAAAGCACCATCTGTACACGAAACAAGTGTTTATAAAAATTGGCCACAGCATTCGCAAAAAGACCAACTTGAGCTGACATTACAAACTTCCGACGACGTGATTAACTTTCACAAAGATGAAAAGGTTTTGATGACCGGAACCATGAGCGAACTGATATTTAAGGCTTGCGGTTACATCATGTTGCACGAAGGAAAATCGCCTAAAAATCCAGTTGCCTGGATAGGTCATGATGCCGTTGTCGCAAACCTTGATTAAAAACCTTGAGCTAGTGGTTTTGAAATCCACAAAAAGTCGCCGCGCGGGCCTTCACTGTCTGACGGAGCTATTTCTTTCTGAATCTCTGCTTCAGTCATTGGAACTTCCGATCCGTCAGCTAAAAAGTTGACGGCCCAAACCTGTGATACTGATACTATGTTTGTATTCGGCTGACGCGCCAAAATACGATCAGCAAGTCCGCCACCGTATTGCAAATGAAATTCGCCCACTATAATTACAAGAACGTGCTTAGGATTTAAATCTAAAAACTTAACGGCTTGGAAGGCCATCGTATCATCCCAGGCAGATTGTGCAGTAAAGTAGCGATCTAGCGCCGGTCCCGGGGGGACATGCATAATTTTCGCAAAGCGGGCCTTGTAGCTATCTCGACCCAGGGTAAAATCAATTGGCAACAGCTGCCTTTCGTCGACACTAAGGCTATCTAAGCCCGTCTTGGCTATTTTTGAAGTGATCGTCCTTGGAACGTTTAACCCAAGAGTTAATTCACCATCACAAAGATTTGGAAATAGAATTTGCTGCTTATAAAACTCAAACGGGAACCCTTTCCAACTAACTGCCTTAAGGAATGCGTCCTCATCAAGCTGCTTTGCCAAGTACTGGTTAACAAAGGTCTGATCAGTGTAATTTATAAACTCCATGCCTACAGAAACTTTAAAACCTTGTTGGCGTAGCAAATTTAAAACGGTTAGGTGCTGATCGCGGTGGGCAGCTATCCCGTGGTTTTCCCCAAGTATAAGCACGCTGCCAGGCCGGATGCGTTCAATAATTTGGCTGGCATTAACCGGCAGTAGGCTTCTTCCATCTAGCAATGGGGCAGGTACAGAGGCTACTGCAACCGCCGCAATTGCAGTTGACATAAAGAAAGGCAAAATCAGTCGTAAAAAGCCATAATTGTTCATAGGAGCCCCCGACCCATCTATATTCAATTGACTAGCTGCTGTAAACTTACTTATAAAGATACCTTATTATTTCAGTTTTTCATTTGCAGTTGTTATACACGTTTTTTTAAGAGGTATAGAATATGGCTAAAAAATCAGGACGAATTATAGTTACTTTAGAGTGCACAGAAGCGAAAGCCGCAGGCAAACCAGTTTCTCGGTACACAACAACTAAAAATAAGACGAAAACTCCAGGTCGATTGGAAAAGAAAAAGTACAATCCAAACATGCAGAAACACACCGTACACCGCGAAACTAAATAGTTTTTTCGATGATTCTTACTGATCAAGAAATTCTTAACTATATGGAAAAAGGGCTCATCAAAGTGGAGCCCTTTAATTTATCATGCTTAGGTACGAATTCGTATGACGTGCACTTAGGATCGACGCTTGCGCTGTACGATGCAGACATCTTAGATGCTAAAGCGCACAACAAAATTAAAACTTTTGAAATACCGCCCGAAGGTTACGTATTGATGCCCGATCAGTTTTATCTGGGCGTCACACATGAATATACCGAAACGCTGGCCCACGTCCCATTCCTAGAGGGAAAATCAAGCGTAGGCCGTTTAGGTATAGACATACACGCAACTGCCGGAAAAGGTGATGTTGGGTTTTGCAATTACTGGACTTTAGAAATTTCTGTAAAAAAACCTGTGCGCGTCTACGCACAAATGCCTATTGGACAAATTATCTATTTTGAAACCAAGGGCGAAGTTATTAACGCATACAACACAAAACCATCAGCAAAGTATAACACTAAGACGGCGTTACCCGTCGAATCGATGATGTTTAAAAATAAATTTTAATTTGTAGTAGCCTGCGGCTCACAACCGGTGACTAACGGTACTTGCGGTTTCATAGGCTCGGCAGTTGCAGTTTCACTTGGGGTTGGTAAGGCTTCGGTTAAAACCGGCGCTGGCTTCGCGGGTTTCTGATTAGTAGAATCACCAATAAAATTAAATATCTTTCCAAGATCAATTCGCGTGGCTTTCACATCCCACTTTTCCGGATTATTAATGAAATTAAAAAATTTCAGTTTTTCGGCTAATGTTTTAGGTGGGCGTCCAAACTTCAGCAAGTATATGAAAACTCCGGGCAGCTGCTTTTCAGTTAAAGCAAAATCTTTGGTTAATTCTTTTATAAGATCACGAAAAATTGGAAAAGCCTTCAGTGCTTCACATTTTTCTAAGATGTTATCCTTATTGACGTCATGTCGTGAGTAAACCATTTCAACGTATTGAACTACATGCGGAAAAAGATCGATATCCACAAAAAGCACGACCTTTTTTTCATTTGGTACATGGCCCACAGCTTTTAATAAGCTGAGATAATAGTCTTTATTATCGGCTTCGGGAAATTGACTTCGCATATTTAGAAATTGTGGCAAATCAAGATACGAGTCATTTTCGGTATATAAAACATTTAATAGGCACTCTTCCCATACAGCAGTTTCCGAATTTACTGGCGCTGACTGTGGCGGTAAGCACGTTTTTACAATTTTTTGCCGAAGCAGGTCGGCCCGAGCCATGCCCGACATAATATGAATTATCAACTGGTGAAGTTCGCCAAAGTTTGCATAGGCGTCCCCATTTGATGTTCCTAAGAAAAGATTAGCTTCCCTAAATCGCGATGCAGGGAAGCCTGTGTTTGAAGGTAGTATCAATGCGGTGTCAACGGCAATGCCGCGAAGCTGCTTAAATGCCGTCTGAACTTCGGTTTCGGTCACGCCGGTCAATGAAAGAGCGCGACCGATATCGCCGGCATAGGCACGGATAAACAAGCGGCTAACCGCCCTTGATATATTGGACTTAAATAAATCTTCAAACGAATACAAGCCCACGTCAGCAGTTAATATTTTTAAAAATCCTTTTGAATTAAAATTAAGGGCTGTTCCGCTGGATACAAGTCCAAGCAATTCGTTCAACCCCGTTTGGGATTCCAAATCATTGGTACCAGATAATTTTATCTTTAGTTCAGCTATAAGTTTGACGCGGCTTAAAGGCTTCGTGGTCTCTGCAATTTGCGTCAGATATTTTTGTACCTTCAAGAAAATATTTACTTCCTGACGAAGCTGCTGCAAAGCCGTTGCATTAAATCCCGGCAACGAACCCGCGGCGATACGATCCTCTGGCTTGTTAAGTAGGTTTTGCCATAACCCCGCAAATAAGCTGTCTAAGTTTTGCTTTTGAATTTTTGACGTTAAAATTTTCTCTGTTTGCAGAACTAGAATAAATTGCGTCAGTTCATCGGTCGTAAACATCTTTGACTGTTTTAATTTTAAATTTAGTCCAATAGTGATGATTGCCTTTTCAAACAAGCGGCTAAAGTGCACGTAACGGTCTGACTGCTCGCGAGCAAGTGGACTGGAAAATGTGTCATATTCGATGTAATGCAAATAGAATCTAGCTCCTACTTGCAAAAGTAGCGAAATATTTTTCGCACTTAAATTATTGTCTTGCTCACCCGTTAGAACAGTTTTGGCTGAAAGAGCTACAGTAAATAAAGATTCAAAGTTTTCAGGTAAAACTAACACGTCCTTGAAAATTCCTTTGGATAACTCGTGGATTAATACTTTTAAATAGTAAATATTGTACGGTTGCTCAACCATTCGCGACAACACTTCGACGGCCTCTAGCGTTTGACGTTCTATTGTTTCAAATTCAGTAGGGGTTGTCGTAATCGCAACTCTGGATTTTGCCTGATGAGATTGCAAGTACTTGTAGATTTTTACTAAGACTGAAATTTGCGTAAATATAACAGGAATTCGAATGCGTAATTTTGTGAAATCAACTTTTGACCAACCAATTCGGCCCGAAGGGCTATCGCCCAATAACATGACCTTCAAGCGACCGATGCTTTCAATAAGTGGCAAAGAAAGCATAAGCTCTGGATAAACTTTATCAAGCGACTGAGAAATTTCGTAAAGTTCAAAATTTGTCAGCGTTTGACTTTCTTTTGCATCAAGTAATTCTTCAACTAAACCAGACAAATCGACTGCAATTTTTTCGTAAACGTTCCACTTTATATCAGCGTCAGCATTACCAATGTCTTTTAAAAAATAGTTATAGCGAAGAATTTGAAAAAGGCCTTCGTGCAAAGTTGATCCAAGTCGAAGCCATTCAGACTTTGCCAGCGTAAAATCGCCACCGATTAAAACCACCTTAAACTTTTTTAGAAACGGTCGCGCCTTTTCGATAGCTATTAGCGCTGAATTGTTACTTTTGCTAAAAAGCAAAACTTCTTTCACAAAGTTAAGCAGATGATCCACTTGGTATGCTTTGCCAGTCTTAGCGAATGTAGCTGCAATCTTCCCGATAAGCAGTTGTAAATCTTTTTTTGCAGTTAAGAAGCGCTCTTCTTTTTCACTTTCGTCTAGCGGTTGCTGTGCGCGGTCCCACTTAAGAACTACGATCTTCATCGACTTGTTCAGACGGACAATGTCGGGTTTTATGTCTTTGATTATTTCTATGATGCTATCAATTTCGGTTTTCAAGATAAGTTGGTCGTTTCCACCTACCAAAGCCACTTTAAGATTCATAAACTGTTTTTGGAAAGACGCCGAAAATGTAGTGCCGTCTTTGATAAAGTTTTTTTCGATAAAAATAGCAATTTCGGCCGAGGTGTAGGCATCTTTATTTTCGCCACGAATATTTTCTTTAAACGAATTAAATACGTTCTGTAAACAATCTACGGCAGTAGAAACCTGATTGTCTGTCGCATCGCCAGCAACGAATAACTTCAAATCGTCAATTGTTTGATCTAGGCATGCCGTACTTTGCACTACAGCTGTTTCTTTGGTCTGACTTTCTTCACCAACCTTTAAGCCGCAGCCTGCTAACGTCACGAGTAAAACTGCCGTAGCACATATTCCGATGCATTCTATAATCGATTTAGAAAACATATTCTAATCCCCCGTAAACCCGGTCATTGGCTTGCTGATCTTGTAGAAAATTGTCCTGGATGCTGTTTTTTTCGACGCCTAACACATCAAAGCCGACGTTTAAATTTAGTTTTGCTAGTGGTTGGTAACTGGCCATTCCTGAAAGTAAGGTTCCCCTGACCGCGTCGTCGTATGTCCATTTAATTTGCGTTGTAACCGGCCGTTGACTGACGACAAATAGATCTGATCTCAATGCCACAGTAAATGGACGCTTAAAGCGCACCCGGTGCGATGAAAAGGTGAATAAACTGTCCCGGCCATCAGACAATAAATCTTTCACTTCGCCGCCGCTAACTTCTGAATAAGAAATTTCGGCGCTGATTTTACGTTTAAAAAAATCGGACAAATCAGCCGAAGTCCAGGCTCCGTAAATTCGTAAAGGTGAAAGAAATTGTAACGTCTCATCTGTCGCAGCTGTTTGGTTAAATACCCGGTCCTCTAAATAGCTAAACGTCGTTTTAAATCTGTTTGCATCTAAGTTAATGTCTACAGATTGGACCTGGCCGTAAGTAACGACTGGGGATAATTTAACTTGCCCGGTAAAGTTTGTCGTCGTGCCGTACGTTTCTCGAGTTAATGGTATTTCATTAACTGGTTTTCGTGCATAGGAAACTTTAACCCACGGGCGCTCGCTGGAACTACCCCAAAAAATGGACGCACCTTCACCCGAGCTTCGAACTATCTCATCGATTTCATAAGCGCGAATGGCGTAGACAATTTCGCGCTCACTGCTACCGAACTTAAAGCGTGATGGTGGACGCTGGGCCCAGCGATTGGACGACCTGATTTCGCCGTTTTGCTCGTAAACTTGGGGGCCCTGGCTTGGAAAATACCAAGGGTAATATCCTGCGTATACGCCAAAAAGTCCGCTTTGCGCTTGGGCATGAACGCCTGTTAAGCCTTGTTGCCGATAATTTATAAAGTCGTTCGTGAAATTGCTGTTATACAGACCCAAATTTTCATTACGATCTAAAAAACTAAAGTTCTGAATTTTACGTCCTGCAATGACAAAACTTTTTGTATCTACGGCCGAAATGCCGGCAAAAAGTTCTGGTATGGCAATGTAGGAACTTTTCTCTAACGTGAAAGTTCCTACAACTCCGTGCGTTTTTAATAAAATCGGCCCCTGCTTTTCAAAAAGAACTTCAACTTCGGCTTGCTGTTGAAAATTGCTATCCGCCGGAGATTCAGAAAAGTATTGAACGCCCCGTATGTTAAATTCTAAATTTAATTTATCTTCGAAAATTGCGCTATCTTGAGTGTGTCGACTTTGACTTTCTACAGTATCTGCACGAACAGCGAAGGAAGAAACAACGGCTAAAATAAGAACGCGATAAAATTTTTGGTCAGACATCCCCAATATCAACAATGGGCTTGAATTTGAGTCAATAAATAGCCAAGGAATGCCGTTTTTGGTCAAAAAATTTGTAATTAATTCTACACAAATAATTTAGTTTTCTTAAGCCCTGTGCTACAGTTTTAAAAATGCCATTTAAGGAGGGCCTCGTGAGCCAAAAAAATCAAATTGAACAGTTCTTGCTTAAAATGTGGGCAGACTATTCTGATATGAATCCGCAAGCTTCAAAAATTTATAATTTGCTTTCACAAAAGGGTGAGTCTGTAGTCAATGACCACATTGCACTTCGTACTTTTAACCATCCAAAACTTGGCATTCAGTCTTTGGCTCGTCCTTTTGAGAACATGGGTTACGTGGCGTCGGGCGAATATTTTTTCAAAGAGAAAAAACTGTATGCAAAACATTACGAGCACGATGATAAGTCATTGCCAAAAATTTTTATATCAGAATTGGAAATGGAAAAGGTTTCGCCTTTTGTTCACGAGACTTTACTAAATTGTATCCAGCAAATTTCCGAAACATCATTAACCACTGAAGATTTTAGTTTTAGCGGCCGGCAGTGGGCAATTACCTATTCGACATATTTAAAATTAGCCTCTGAAAGTGAGTATGCATCTTGGGTGTATGCGTTTGGTTTCAGACCAAATCACTTTACAGTTAGTGTTAACAACTTACTGGGCTTTACCGATTTAGCAAAGTTAAACGACTACTTAAAAAGTAACGGAATAAAACTAAACGCATCGGGCGGTGAAATTAAGGGTACGCCTGCAGAATTGCTAGAACAAAGCTCGACGATGGCCGGTGAAATTCAGTGGCAGTTTTCCGACGGAGTCTATCCAATTCCAGCTTGCTATTATGAATTTGCTAAACGATATCCGATGCCTTCAGGCCAATTGTATCAAGGGTTCATCGCCAAATCTGCGGATAAAATATTCGAAAGTACAAATCGCCAGTAGTCTTACGCCACTTTTTTAATAATATTGTTATAGGTTTCATGATCCGAAGTGATCTTCCACTGCGGATGGGCCTCAAGGAAAATTTGAGCGATCTGCGGATCAAATTGTGTACCTTTGCAGCGTTTTATTTCTGAGTAGATCACATCATCAGGCAAACCCTTACGGTAAACTCGATTTTCTGCCATAGCATCAAATGTATCGACGACAAGAATTATTCTTGAAATCAGTGGTATAGCTTCGCCAGCTAATTTATCAGGGTAGCCTTCGCCGTCTATGCGTTCATGATGGCCACGAACTGCTGGTAAGATTTGTTTGAAAAACGGATGGCTTGTTAGCGGCTTTATAATTTGTTCGCTGATTACGCTGTGACTTTTCATGATATCAATTTCTTTTGGATCTAACCGCGACGGCTTAAGTAAAATATCTTTATCAATGCCGATCTTCCCAATGTCATGAAGCAATCCAGAAAATTCTGCAACTTTTTGTTCGAATTCGTTTAAGCCCGTTTCTTTGGCTAATTTACGACAGTACTCTCCGACACGTAAACAATGTTGATAGGTCGAAGGCTCTACGCTATTTAATGACTGCAGTAATGCGCCTACCGATTCGTAAGCCCAATCTGGAATATCTCCCCAAGACATGAGTCCCCCTGACCTATAAGTAAGATCGGATTTAAAAATCCTAGACTTGAGGTAACGCTTACAAAATCTCATAATAAGACGATGAATATACGAAGTTTATTACTATCGCTGATCTTGCTGATAACCGTAACACTGGGCTTCACTAGCGCTGCCTTAGCGCAAAAAATAAAAATAAAAAAAGTAAAGGGTTTGACTGCCTTAATTGAAACCTCTGTTCCACTAGAAGAGGGTCAAACCTATGATCTGCAAACGGGATCGATTTCTGCAGATGTGAATTATTCGCAAGCTGGATTTAAATCCAGGAAAAATTCACTGACACTTGGAATTGATATTTCCGCCTTACGCGGTGACAACATTCAAGAAACTAAGTTTGCGGCCCAAGGACGTTATGGTTGGAATTTTTCTACCTTAGAATTAGGTGCCGTCGGAGAGATCAGTTCAATCGATTTTGGAGCCGGATCGACCACAAGTTTTACCCTGGGCAGTTATGCTGATTACAATTTAGAAGCAAATCGAGATGGAAAAAAAATTGTCTATGGACCTTTTGGGCTACTTGCTTTTGGTTCACGTCAGTTAACAGGTGGTGGCAGTACTGGTTTATTCACAGTTAATGCTGGTGGATTTTTATCCTATTTTATTAGCCAAGGTTCTACAGCTTTACGAGTCGAAGCTTTTGTCGATCATCGTCAGATCAGTGCCTCTAATGGACAAACAGCCCTGACTGGTGTTGGCAGTCGCGGGCTGTTGGTATTTTACTTTTAAATTACCACTTTACGTCTTTAACGTCGTAGCCCCATTTATCTAATGCACCTTTGTACATGCCTTTGATAAACTCTTGTGCTTGATCAGGTTTTAATCCCAAAGAAGCAGCTGAACGATTCGTCATTTCACGTGCGGCACTTGCATCACCTGTTGAAAAATCTTTGAATGCAGCTAAGGCTTCATTGAACTGAACTCCGAAAACTGTTTTAAAAGTTTTATCCATATCGCCAGAAGTTACTTTTCCACGCTCAGCACCCATAACGGCCCAAGAGTTTAAAGCAGAAGCTACAGCGATTGCCTTTGATGGCTTTAAACCGTATTGCTTAACTAACTTGTCAGCACCAGCACGAATCAAGCGAACATTTGATTCACTTTTTAATGCTTTTGAATTTGTATCGGAAGCCTTGTTTGCATCTTTGTTATTAATAGCTTTACCGAAGTTAGGTGCCGTAGTGTTAGCACTGTAAAGAACTCCGTTTTGACCTAACCAATACGTTTTGCTGCTAACGTTTTCCCAAAATGCACCTGTTTGGCCAACACCAATAGTTGATCCGCTGATGTGACCAGCGAATTCACTTGGTTTTGCATTGTATTTAAAATTTCCTAAGTCATCGAAAACTTTCGCATCACCATTTGAGCTAAACTGAACGTACCATAAGTCATCAGATCCAAAACCCTGAGTATCATAATCTGGATCTGAAGATACTGTGATTCGTTGACCTGTTGAGCGTGAGAACGTGCAACCTGGTGTTGGTTCAGAAGAACCACGGCAAACATCTCCGTAAACAGTTTCATACGGATATATTAAAATATCTGATGAATTCGTTGGAGGTGGTTGAGAAGAACCCGGACCCGGTGAAGTTGATCCACCGCCGCCGCCACCGCAAGCTGCAAGTAATGTGATCGTTAGTGTCATGCTGGCTCCAAGAGCCAATTTTTTTAAGTTCATTTAATCCCCCGATTAGTGTTTATTTTGGACAGACAACGCTGTTGCAAAAACCGGGGCCGTCCTTTTTGACACCGGTTTCGGGGGCTTGGATCCGAATCTCGAGCTGTGGCGGGTAAATATTACCTGCTACTTAGTAATTTAGTTTAATCCTTAAAATGCGGTCGCCACAAAAGTAATCCATGGCGTAGCCCGAACTTTGACCAAGAAATACCGGACTGTTTTCAGGACGGCATCCTTTATCCGCTAGCAATCGCAGTTTCGCTGGCACAACAATTTGGCTTTTAACCCCCTTATCACTAACGATTGGAACTAAGAACCGGTGACCGCGCGAAACGCCACTATTTTCTGCAGTGAACAGGGCCGGTAATTTTTGTTGCGGAGCCGCTTGATCATTTACAGTTATCGGAAATTGTAAATTCACGAACGCAGCTTCACCTAGGAACGAATATCTTTCTAAACTTCTGGTGGCAAGCTGATTAAAATTTAAATCATGGTATTCTAATTCACTGTTAGTAATTAAGAATACGCCTTTACGGTTCTGCGATTGAAAACCGGCGCGCACCATCAAGGCCGCATCGAAAACCGCGCGCTGTGATGAAATAAGTTTATCGGTTAACGCCATCGTTTTTGTATCAAGCACGGTAACGCGTTGTCTTTGGTGTGTATCAAGCCCGTACCACATGGTTCCTGCAAACTCGTTCGGATTGGTTCTTAGATTCAGTGTTTTATCCATAAAGGTGTCAATGAGGTTTCGATACCCGGTTGTTTCAACCACATTTAGCGCGCGCTGCTCGGTCAATTTGCCATTGGTAGCCGTGCCTACGAAAAATTCATTGATATATGATTGTTTGATTTCATTCCCAGAATTTTTTGCCATCAACACTGAAATAATTCCGTTCTGCACATTCTGCAATTCCGTATGTACTAAATCGACGAACCGTAAATTGTGCGGAGCCGCCAATTGAGCTAACTTGAAATCTTCAGTTAAGTAGTACAAATTAATTCCTGCCGTGGTTTTTACAGGTTTACCTTTTGGCTTTCCCATCAAGTCAAGAATGTTAAATTCAGTGCGGACTTCTTGACCCTGCCCGACCCATGCCGGTCGTAGTGATTGACCGATACGCATCCACTGAAACTGAAATGGTAGCATCAGGCGATAATCATCAAATACCGAGTACGTCTGTAAAACCATGTCTGAATTGAAAACTAAAAGGTGATCTTTGTATGGTGGAACTCGAAATGCCTTTGCTTCTTGATTTTCATACTCCATGAATCGCAGGACGTATTCACTTCGTCCGTCACCGTCTAAATCTATCCTGATTTTTTGCTGAAATACGGCGTTCTTAAATTCGCCCTTGAATGCAACGTCTTGAGTTTTTCCAATAACGTACTTACCTTCGTTAAACTGGGTCAAACCTACTCGAAACGTGTTCTTGAGTTTTGGATCTGAGCCAAAAACTAAATAATCACGCGATCCCTGTTGGTTGTCGTAGACTTCATCCACCAAAGATAACGATTCACCCTGATTTAATGAACCAACAACCGGAATAACGGCAATTTCTGGGTCTTTCATATCTTTTTTCACCGAAACAACGACCTCGGCCTTAGTTTCAAACTGACGATGGATGGCTCCATTAAGCTTAACTGTTACAATATAACTTAATTCGCTAGGTAGCCGTGATAGGTAGCCCTGCGCTTGATCTCGAATCCGTAAACTAACCTGAACATCTTTTTCCTGTTGTGATGCCCAACCTGATTGCACATTTGCAAGCTGCACGGACGTAACTTCCGGGAAAATGATATCTTTATTTCGCGATTGAACTTCAACTGTAACTTTCTTATCTGTGATAGCAGCCCAGTAGTTCTTTAATTTAAAAGAAAACTGTAGGTCTAATTTTTTTCTATCCCAAATGATTACTGGCGTTTCCTTATCTGCAGATAATATTAACGATTGCGCTTTCACGGCGACAGCATTTTTAATATCCAACAGTCCAGACAGTAAATGTTTTTGATAAACTTGCGGGGTCAGAATTTTTGTGCCTGCTGTGTTAATCGGTCCGCGAATAACTGCAGTTTCAGGCTTGATCAAACGCGCACCTAAAATGAGACGAGCATAAATTTCATCAGCTGGAATTCCACGGGACAGCATTTCCGCCACCGCACCGGTCACAAATGGCGTTGCTTGAGAGGTGCCTGACATAAAATCGTAACCTTTAAATCCTGGCAATCTGACAGAGCGCCTTACCATCGGCACAGCTGATAGAATTTCAACGCCGGGAGCGGCAATGTCGACACCGTAACCAAAATTTGAAAAACTCGCTAACGCGCCATCGGGTCTGTGGGCTGCCACACAAATAACACCTTTATACTGACACGGACGTAAAAGTGCCGTTGTCGAATCGTTACCAGCGGCTGCTACAAAAATGATTCCGCGCCGCTGTGCTTCAGCAACCGCTTCGCGCATAATTTCAGAATCTTGATCATTCAACCAGCCCAAAGATAAATTGATGACTTCGGCTCCAGAGTTCATCGCGTAAATTATTCCGCGAGCAATGCGTTCACTTAAACTTTCTTCGCGCTGAAAGCCATTACGCACATCTTCAGATGGTGATAGATCTATGCTGAACGGCTTAATTGGTTGATTAGGTGCTTCGCTAAGCACTTGGACTGGAATGATTTCAATGTTCTGCGTAACTGACGCAATAATTCCTGCGACGTGGGTGCCGTGTCCGACTGAATCTGTGAAGTCAGGTCGACCGATTATATTATTTGGCGTGTTCGATATTCCTTTGTTCAACACGCTCCATCCTAAACAGTCAGCAGGATAAATATTGGGTTCGGCAACTAAATATGATTCGCGACATACTTTTGCGGCGTCCACATCAACTGCTTCTGAATCATCGGTGATTTTTTCGGTGCACTGCCTTATTTTTTCATACGCTTCACATTTTTTTGTATTTTTATATATGAGATGCGCTAAATCCGGATGGGTATAATCAATACCCGTATCTAGAATAGCAACTTTTACTTTACGCGATTTCGCAAGGGGCGAAAGCAACTGCACGTCTTCGCCCTTTAAGGCTTGCAGTCGATACGTTTGATGAAGACTAAGATCGATCGTTATATTTTGGCCGGAATTATTAACTCCCCATCGTAGATCTTGATGCGGAAGCTGGATCGCTGAAGCTAGCGTTGTAGTTAAGGCTAGCACTGTGAAAATTACTGGAATGTGTTTCATTAGAAACCTCCTTGGCTGCGCTCAAGTTCGGGAGCAGATATGCGCGTTGCGCGGGAAAGAATATTAATTAGACCATTCGCATATTCGGCCCGCTTTTCTGGCGCGCCTAGAACATTGGATGTGAAAATAGGTTTGTCCGCGTCTTCGTCGCCTGATCGAAATCCAACAATTTCAACGTAGTAAATGAAATTTTCTTTACCAAGTTCATTTAATAAATAAACTTGCGGAATTTTTTCATCTAAAACGTATAGGACTTCAGTCATCCAACGATTTCGGGTTCGCAAATCAGTTTGCGGATACTTTCGTGAAAGCGAAATTATTTTTTCAATCCAAGGTTCAAGGCACTCGTAGTTGGTACCCTTTAACCAAGCAGAGCTTGCTTGGGATTGTTTTTCGTTAATTTGCTTCATTCGACATTCCGCTAAGTATTTCTGATAACCTACATTTTCATCCCCATTACCGAAGATGCGCATTAAGTTTTTAAAGATAGCTTGGTCCTGAGAGCTTGCCCTGTTGCCACCCATTTCGCTTAATTTTTGAAAAAATCGTGAAACGAATTTTGCTTTTTCAACGGGTTGATTGGCTGCATCCGGTGCCAAAACTAAATCTTTCACTTTATCAATAGCGGTTGGTAACAAGGTTAAATGCGATGTCACACGGAAAAAATCAATTTTTTTCACATGTTGTAAAGCGCCATCTGGAATTAGCGGATAATCTGCGAACTTAGTTTCTTTTACATTGGCCTTAACTGTTTCAAGAATTTTATCTAATTGCGAACGGCTTAGACTCCAGCCGCCCCAAACGTGTTCAATAATAGATACCGATGGTAAAGCTCCAAATCGGTCTTGCGACAATTCTGTATCTGATCGTATCATGCGCCACTCGGCCTGACCGAACGGCATCTGTGAAGGGTTTTGCGATGCATGAGCAAGTGATGGCGCATACTGTTTCGCGTGATGCGCTAAAACGCCATCAGTAACGTCCAGTCCGAATCCTAAATAGTCAGAACCGCGCAGTTCGCCTTTACGGTGAATTGCTAATCGAATCGGTACATTTTTCGCGGTTGATCCTTCTGGCACATGAATAACAGGTGCTGTTAAGGTTAACAGATGTTCTTCGTCTAATTTCGAAGCTCGGTGCCACAATATTTTAGTTTGAATTTCTTTTGTTTTTAACTTGTGATCTATGTCATAGCGGTTTTCCGAAAAGTTGTGCTCTAATCTTTCGGTGCTAGATTGGAAGAAAATGTCGCGAATGACAGAAAATGCTTTTGCAGACTTAAATATTAAATGGCGCACAGTTTTTGATGCAGGTTCTGCTAGTGCCGCTTGCTCGTCTAATTTCTTTTGCAGTTCAACATCGTCACCGACATTAAATTCACCCTTTTCAACGCCGGCCATAAATTCTGCATTGTAATCTAGTAAGTAGGCACTTGTGTGCAAATCAGCTTTTGTCGTTTGTGACCTTATACGCATTAAGTTTATAAAATAGTTAACATCAAATTGGACGCCGAATGCCTTAGTATTGCCGTTTCTGACGTAGATTTGTAAACCATCTGCCGTTCGACTAAATTGCACTTGTCGTAGTAAAACTCCGGATGCATCCACCGACAACGAGGCCGTTGGTGATCCGATCGAAGTAAAACCAATTAGGGCATCAATCGCTGCATTTGCTCCGACCCGGCCCATGATCCCGACAGAATCAGTGATCGTAAATACTTCGCCAGTTTTTAGCGCTAACAAAAATTCCGAAAGCTTTCCATCTTTTAAAGGAGATGTCAGCTTTCCTAAATGAGACGGCACATAAAGATTAGACCATTTCTCTTCTTTAAGCTGGGCAATTTTATCTAGTGGTCTGACATGAGTGTAGTTACGGACGTAGCCTAAGTTAGCACCGAAATTACTTGTTATGCCACCCGTTAAAAACTGTAACCGGTTATAACCAATCCCTGCAGTTAAGCTTATTGAATCAACCATTTGAATGGGCGCATCACTACCGTAATAAGTGCCAGTACTAACAATTCGGTTTGCAGTGAAGTTTATACCAGCATTAATTGCTGATACATTTCCGACCGGAGTAATCCCCGTATCAGTTAGTTTAAAACCATCAACCGCTACCTTTTGGCGGTTAACTAGTAATTTCTGTCCCAATTGGTTCAGACCAACTTGAATAGCCGCTGACTGAGCTTTAACAGTCATATACTTAATTAAATCGGCAGTTTCAAATGGCGACTGACGCTCTCCGTGCGAAAATCGTTGTGGATATCCTGGAATTTCTTGCGTCATCACTTTTCCAGCCACCACAACTCCATCCGTCGAGTTTATTTGCTTTAGTGGCGTTACTTTAACTTGAATAAGTGTAGGCCATTCTTCTTTTTTAAAAACAGATTCAATTAAATTTGTCATACGCATGATCAATTTTGTGCGAACTAAAGTTTGCAGAGATTTTGGGTACCCACTGGCTTCGACAATTTCATCCCAATCAGCGTCGGTTAATTTAGCCATACGACGTAGTGCCCATTGCACATCATCATGCATAGTTTTCCCATCAAAGTAGACACTGTTGAAAAAGTTTATTTCGGCCCACTCGCCACGAATTTCTACTGACTGTGGTGATGCCCGATTTAAGCTTTCACCCAAATCGCCAACCGCAAACGGCACAATTAGGGAACGGAACGCTCGGTGTGATGCGAATTCAGGTAGCGTGTTCACATTCGCAGGCGTTAATCCATCGAAAAGACCCGGAACATTGGGATTCATTTTTTCAAGGTAAGCACCGTGCAAAACCAAAGAATTATTTTGTTCATTCATATCGGTGATAAATTTACGTTTAAATGGTTCAAGTGAAAGACAATCAATGTTTTCCGAACTAGGCCCTTCTTCGCAGAATGTGCGCGCCACAAATTTTGCCATCTGCTCTTTCGAACTAAATTTTAAAGTGATCGATTTAAAATATTTAGGAGATTCTTGATAAAAACCCATTTTTCGAAGCAGCGCAGCTTTAGCAAGACTTGCGTGGATATTTAAACCAAACGTCAGCGCAAAGCGAACGTTAGGCTTACCAGCAGGATGAATAAATACACTAGAAATTCCAAGATCGCGAACGGTGCCTATATAGTCATCGAAAATAACGGTATCTGTTAGCCCTGGCATTTCTGCATACAGTGCTAAATCAGTTGCCGCATATTTTTTGTCTTGCCAATAATTGTCTTCAATTGGATTGAGTCTAGACAGGTCTTCGATACTTTTACTTTTTCGGTAAATGGCCTCTAGGTCGGCAGTTGAAAGCCGTTTCCCATTTTGATCCACAAGGTTAAATGCCGGTTTAATGAATGTATTCAGTGGGATACTGACAACACCTTCAGTTGCAGCCGCAGTTAGGCTTAGAGCAAATAAACCGAAACCGAAGCCAATTGAAATTACCGATTTTTTCATGGATACCTCATGAGATATCTACAAAGCGAAATGGATGCCTAATAACTGTTTTATTTTGAGACACGAAAATAAATTATTTCAAGAAAATTTGAAACTCGCTTAATGTCAGAAACAAATCTTGTGTTGGATAGTATTCTAACCCCGATGTCAGCATCTGGTCGCGCGCGCGTTCGATCTCTGATGCTTCACTGTTTGTAAAGTTATGGCCTAGAAAAACAAAATACAAAGAACCCTTAGAGGTCGCAGTTATACCCGCCAAGTTAAGCGTTGGCTTTTCGAACAGGCGCCCGGTTTTGATGACCACTTGATTGGTAAAATTAATATCTGATTCGAATGTACCCTCTATGTCCTGTGCAGGATTGTAAAGCACGTGACCTAGGTTAAGCCCGCTTTGTACGGCCGTCTGGTCGATGTAGTTTAGAATCTTTAGCATTGCTGTACAGGTGCCAACATTATCTTTTCGAACGCCTGAAGTACTATCGGCTAACCCCGAGCCCGTATAAAGAACTAGATCTTTTGAAGTTAATTTTAATTCGCTACTTTGAAATTTTTGAAATCCGGCGGTGCCGCCCATGTAGGCGAATAGCGCATCCGAGATGTAGTTGTTAGAGTAGACATTTAAGTTTTTTAAGTATTTAAGAACGGCCGATGAGTTCACGTGAATTTGCTGGCTATAATTATTTTGGTTAATAGTGCTTGCAGGTTTTAGCTCTACTTTTTCTACTGAAAAAACAGTTGGTACATTGAGCGTTTTTTTATTACTTATCGCCCACACCTGCAGTCTTTGGTTAGCCGCACGCGTTTGCGTGGACCAGTTGGACGAGTTCAAAATAAGCTTTAGATTCTGCGCAGTTTCCGAAGAATTAATCGGTACATTTGTAAGTTCGACGTGCGGCTGTGATAATGCTGAAAGGTAAATACGGGTTGTTTCATCAATTACAAGATTTCTAATACTTCGCACTCCGTGGGCACTAAGTAGCGATAGTGAATATAAGATTTTTTCTAAATTAAAGACGGGATCGTAATTGGTTTTTAAGTAGGCATCAAATTGACCCGGCTGCGCTGGCACAGGCTTGATGAACCACGTGCTTTTGAACTGATGATCGGGCCCCAGTTTTTTCAAAACCCAAGCTGTCGTTATGACTTTTGATAAGGACGCTAAAGGATATAGCTTTTGATCACGATAACCGCTGTAAGAGCCAGGATCCGTCGCTAGCACTTCACAATAGCTGATACGATCGTCATTTTGATAATCAAGCTCGCGTGAAATGATAGCTGCTTCATCTAAAGATGGGCGTTGAACAAGTTGAATCTGGCCAGCATCGGATAAGCGGGCTGAACCTTGCGGTTCGCAGGCCAAAATTACGGTCAATAATGGTAATAGCAAAACTGTGATCTTTAGCATGCAGATCAATTTATAAGCTGCAGCTTAAAAATAACAAGATTAGATGACAAAATTGGTAAAATCTACAAACAATACCCACCATGTCACAAGCTCAAACGCCTACACCTAATTTACGAACGATTTACAATTTTAAATTAAATAAAATTATTGATCACACGCCCCAAATTCGTGAGCTTTATTGTGAGTTAGTAAACATGCCAGCTTTTAATTTTCGCGCCGGTCAGTTTGTGATGCTACATGTGCCAGTCGAAAGTGGTAAGCCGGCACTGCGCGCTTATTCTATTGCCTCTACCGACCAATTGAAAAACGGCTTCAAACTTATTTTTAAATTTGTAGAAACAGGTATTGCAAGTCGCTTTGTTTGGGATTTAAAAGGCGATGAAATTTTAAATATGACCGGACCTTTCGGAAAAGTATTTTTTCAAGAGCCACCAACAGAACAAGTTGTATTTTTAAATACCGGAAGTGGGATATCTCAACACTTTAGTTTTTTAGAATCTAAGATGAGCCAATATCCGAATTTAAATTACAAACTATTCTTTGGTGTTCGCCATGAGACAGATGTTTACTACGAGGCTGAGTTAAAACGCTTGCAAGCACAGTTGCCGAACTTCGAATACCACTATGTATTAAGTCGTCCAACAGATTCGTGGACGGGTAAACGGGGCTACGTACAGGACTGCTTGAAAAACTTTGACTACAAAAATACGCCGACAACTTTTTATATGTGCGGCAACGGGGCCATGATCAAAGATGTGAAGAAGCAACTTTTTGAAATTGATGGCATTGATAAATCAAAAGTGTGGGCCGAGGCCTTTGATTGATCGCCAGATACCGCGGCTTAAGTGCTTATAATAAAGCCGTTTTACAACTTATATTAGCGGGAAGTATTTGGGGATTGTCCTTCATTTGCGTTTTATGGGCGCTTAAAGATTTTTCAACTTCAACATTAATTTTTTGGCGTTTTCTTTTCGCATTTATCATTGGCGAAGCCGTACTTTTTTTATTTAATCCAACCGAATTTAAAAATTCGATGCCGGATATTAAATTATCGCTGCTGTCAGGTGTTGCCCTTGGCGCTTCGCTTCTACTGCAAACCCACGGACTGCATTTTACAACTGCGACCAAATCCAGTTTCATTACGTCTTTGTATGTGGTGCTTATTCCGTTTGCCAGCTATGTGTTTTTTAAAAAACAAGTCAAAGTGTCACATATTATATGTGGTGCTATTGCCTTTATTGGAATGGCCTTTTTATTAAATTTGCATTCGGAAAAGGATCTTAATTTTAACATCGGTGATTTGATAACTTTCGGTTGCGCCATTACATCTACCTTCCATATTATGTTTGTTGGCGCGGCAGCTAATAAAGTTAAAAATGCATTTCGTTTTAATACGTACCAAACTTTTTGGGCACTGCTTTTGACACTGCCATTTTTAGTCTATGAGATGAACGCCAAGCACATCCCAATTTGGCCGTCGGCTGTGGAACTCAGATCTGTACTAAGTATTCTATTTCTTGCGGTCTTTGTAACGCTAATTGCTTTTTACTTACAGATTGTAGCGCAGAAAACATTAACAAATTCGACGGCAAGCTTACTTTGCTTGTTGGAAGCTCCGAATGCATTTTTATTTGCTTATTTAATTCTTGGTGAAAAGCTTATTGGCTTTCAGATTTTAGGAATTATCTTAATTTTGGGTAGTTCGTTTCTTTCGGTTTTCATAGATCGACCCAAAAATGGAAGCACCTAATATAGCAGCACCAGTTAGCGCCGTTACCCACTCTGGGAAATGAAAGAAGTGATCCAACAACATAAACAGTGCTAGTGCTGCTAAAGCGTAAAAAGCGCCGTGTTCAAGATACTGATACTGGTCTAATTTTTCGTGATCTACCAAGTACAAGGTTAAGCCCCGCACAAAGAAAGCACCAACGCCAAGACCAATCATTATTTCATAAAGCTGTTTTGTGATTGCGAACGCACCAATTACACCATCGAAACTAAATGATGCATCTAGCACTTCTAAGTATAAAAATAGCCCGAATCCAGAGCTCATCCATTTAACGTTTTTCATTTTCTCATCGCCTAGAAGCTCGCTTAAGCCGTGCACAACTAGGTATGTGATAATTCCATACATTGCAGACACTATAAACGTTGACTGCAACTGCGGCTCCATAAACTTGTAAATAATCATAATAATTATAAGCGCTAGCATTATTTCGGAACTTTTTACGGTGGCAAACTTTGCAAAGGGTCCTTCAATTACCGGAAACCAATGCATGTCTTTTTTTGCGTTAAAGAAAAAATGAAGCGCAACCATAAGTAAAAAGGTGCCGCCGTAACTGCTAACTGATAAATGAGCATTAATCATCATTTCGGCATACTGGTCTGGGCGGTTTAGTGCCATTGAAACCGAATCTAGCAAACTAATTCCGCCTGCGATCGAAACAATGATAACCGGAAATATAAAGCGCATTCCGAAAACAGCAATCAACATACCCCAAAGTAAGAAGCGCTTTT
>JANPNP010000394.1:0-13442 GCA_031427535.1 Bdellovibrionales bacterium
TAGGGTGCACAGTTTCAGAGTGGGATAATAGGAGTTTTATTAAAACCCGGTAAGACTAACTATTTAATTTCGTCTTACTTAATTCAATAAATGAATCATAAGTGATATGATTATCGTAAACAATTTTGCCATCGATTTCGATAACACGGTTGGCTACCGTTTGAATAAGTTCATGATCGTGTGAGGTAAAGATCACACAACCCTTGAAACGCTTTAAACCGTCGTTGACAGCTGTGATGCTTTCTAAGTCCAAGTGACTGGTGGGACCATCAACCAATAAAACATTTGCACCCGACAGCATTAATTTAGAGTACATGCAGCGCGCCTTTTCACCACCGGATAGGACGTTGGGCTTTTTTAGCGCATCGTTCCCGCTAAAAAGCATTTTTCCTAAAAATCCACGAATGAAAGACTCATCTCGAACTTCAGAATACTGACTTAACCAATCAACTAACGATTCCTCGCCGCCGGTAAAGTATTTCGAATTATCCGCCGGAAAATAGTTTCTTATTGTTGTGCCACCCCAAGTGAATTTCCCAGAGTCGGGTTTAGATTCACCAGCTAAAATATCTAACAGAACTGTTTTTGCCAGATCATTTCGACCCAGCAAAACAATTTTGTCGGTTTTTCGTAACGAAAAAGAAACATTATCTAAAATTTTAACCCCGTCGATGGATTTTGATAACCCTTCGACCATTAATATATCATTTCCTAATTCGCGTTTTGATTCAAACCCAATGAACGGCTGCTTGCGCGATGATTTCGGCATGTCTGCAAATTCTAATTTCTCTAATTGCTTTTGTCGTGATGAAGCTTGCTTTGATTTTGAAGCATTCGCACTAAAGCGTTGGATAAAGCTTTTAAGCTCTTCAGCTTTGTCCGAGCTTTTTTTGTTTTGGTCTGACAACAGTCGCTGGCTAAGTTCGCTAGCTTCACGCCAAAAATCATAGTTTCCTGTGAACGTCGTCACTTTTGAATAATCGATATCTGCAATGTGGCTGCAGACTTTGTTTAAAAAATGTCGATCATGGGAAATAACAATAACTGTGTTTTGAAAATTTAAAAGAAATTCCTCTAACCACTGGATTGCGTAAATATCCAAATGGTTCGTAGGCTCATCAAGTAGCAAGATATCCGGTTGTCCAAAAAGCGCTTGTGCTAGTAGCACTTTTACTTTCTCGCCGCCGACCAAATCTTTCATTGGCTTCTGATGTCGATTTTCATTTATTCCAAGTTCTGCCAACATAGTTGCTGCTTCAGATTCCGCTTCCCAGCCGTTCAGTTCTGCAAATTGGCCTTCTAATTCCGAAGCTCTTTCGCCGTCCTTTTCGCTAAAATCAGGTTTAGCATAAAGCGCATCTTTTTCGGCCATGACTTTATATAATTTTTCATTTCCCATCATCACTGTTTGCAGAACAGTGAAATCGTCAAAGGCATAGTGATCTTGTTTTAAAATCGAAAGACGAAGACTTGGATCAATGATAACTTCGCCGGTGTTAGGCTCAAGCTCTTTAGATAAGATTTTTAGAAATGTAGTTTTACCAGCGCCGTTGGCACCGATTAAACCATAGCAGTTCCCTGGCGTAAATTTCACGTTCACTTCGTCAAAAAGTTTTTTTCCGCCGAAGCGAAGACTGACATTTGCTGTGCTAATCATAGGGGGTATTTATCGTCTAAGATTAATTCAAAATCAAGTGAACAAACTTTAAATAGCGAAGCTCGTGACAACTGTGCGGAAACGGGTGATCTGGCCCTTGTCCCGAAACCCTTATAATACGGCCGCGACGCTTCGCTTGCGACAATGATTCGTTTATAATCTCGAAAAAATCTTCAAATGAAATATGGCTCGAGCAAGAGCTAACTGATAGCTGTCCGCCGGTTTTAATTTTTTTGGCAACAGTTGCAAATAATTCAATGTATTTCGACTGCGCACGTTCTTTATGCTCTTCTGAATGCCCCATAGATGGGGGATCAACAATAATATGATCCCATATTTCCGATGCCGTGTTTAAATATTCGAACACATCGACGCAAAGCCCTTGATGTGCGCCGTCTGGCAGTCCGTTCAATTCCCAGTTGCGTTTGGCCAATTGAATGGCTCCGTCGGCAATATCAAGGCTTGCCACTTTTTTTGCGCCACCAAGTCCAGCGTAAACCGAAAAGCCACCCGAATAACTAAACAAATTAAGTACACTCATGCCTTTGCTGACAGACCGGATGTAATTTCTATTTTCACGTTGATCTAAAAAAAATCCTGTTTTTTGGCCTTTTTCTAAATTGACGATGAACTTTACGCCGTGCTCGGTTGCTATGACTTCTTCAGCGGGTTTTTCACCAGCTAATACAACAATACCGCCTTCGGTTTGCCGACGTAATTTTTCAACCACTGTTTGGCAACCACTATTTTTTATAAGCCAGTCTGCAATTTTTTGCTTATCCCAAAATTCATTGGCGCCTTGTCCATCAAACTGCAAAACTGCAGTTGAATTGTAGACATCACAAATTAATCCAGGAAGTAAATCACCTTCCCCATTGAAAAGGCGATAACTATCGGTATTTTCGCTTAGGACTGACCGACGTATTTGTAAAGCACTTAAAAACCTGGCTTCAAAAGTTTCAAATGTTGGTGGTTTTTTTTCTAAACTTAAAATTCTTAAGCATAAGGGGCTATGTGGATCGTAATAAGCCCAGGCTAAAAATTCATTTTTTCCATCCATGACTTGGCATAACTGCGCTGATTTGATTTGGACCGGGGCCTTGACGGCATCTTTGTAAATCCACGGATGACCACGCAGAACAGTTCGTCTTAAATTTCGGTGAAGATGAATTTGCAACTTTGACATAAGCTATTTGGCCTAACGTATGGCCTAAATTATTGCTAATTTCTTTTGATTTGTCATATCAAATCCGATTTGAGTACTATGCTTCAGGGGGCACAATGAAAATTTTCTTCAGCATTTGTTTTTTAGCTTTAACTGCGCAGGCTCAGAATTCACCACTTGGTATATGGCTAGTAGGCGAAAAAGACGCCAAAATCGAGATTTACCAAAGTAGCGAAAACCTGGAAGGAAAAATTGTTTGGCTGAAAGCCCCGTTGAACGTTGATAACACGCCAAAGCAAGATGTCCAAAACCCTGATGAAAAACTAAGAATACGAGCATTGCTTGGAATGATTCTACTAAAGGATTTCAAAAAAGAGGACACGGCTGCCAAGTGGTCGGGTGGAACTGTTTACGACGGTAAATCAGGTAAGACTTACAAGGGCTGGATCAAGCAAAAAGACGCGAATAGTTTAGAGCTTCGTGGATACGTGGGTATTTCGCTATTTGGTCGATCAGATAACTGGACACGAGACAGTCTTTAAATTTTACTTACGCAGCTTGTGCAGAACCTGGATCATCAGGTTTATTCATAAAAACGCGATTAACTTCAGCTAATGCTGGAAAAGTTAAGGTGTTAACCTGTGCGATCGGTTGTTTTGGATTGGCAAGGTTGTAATTCTCTATACGTTTATTTATTACTCTTGAAACTTCAACGATCTCTTTGATCAAACGCAAGATTGCAATTTCACTTTTGAAGTCAGTTCCCATAAAGTCTTCTTTACCCACAGGTTCTACGCCTGCAGTTTGTTCTTTCTTAGCTTCTGCTGCCGCTTGTGTGATAAGCATCGAGTTAACTTTTTTAGAAATGTCGAAATACCGCTGTAGATCGTCGCCGTTCTCTAGTGGCAGGGCGATTAATTCATTAAGCGCTTCATCAATAGGATCGCCAGAAGTAATACCGATTCTAAATAACGACCGGTACTTATAAGACTTAGTTTTAAGTTTAGATCTTAATGTCATACGTAGCATAGACAGTTTTGCATTCAAATTCTGAATTTGATTTTTCTGGCCCGAATTTTTTCTGCTTTGAATAAATTTAAAACAAAACAATGAAAAAACGGCAAGCACCGTAAAATTTAGAATAAAACCTGTAAATGAAAGTAAGCTATCCATGGTGAACTTCTCGGTAGATTAAATGGAATATTTACTGGTCCCCAGTCCAGAAGTGGGTGGTCCCCGCGCAGAAATTCCTAATTTGAAACAATTTGTGGACAGTGACTAAAAGTTTTTCAATGAAAAGATCGCCATATGATCCACAGACTACTTTAAGCATTAGTTTGAATGGCGCTATTCCTGCTTTAGCATCCTTTGGATTATTTTAATTAGCTAGACCGAGGAGTCCTTTATGAAAAAACTTTTGCTTAAATCAATACTGAGCGCTTGCCTGTTAATTAGTGTTGGATGCAATGGCGGCAGTGATTCTAAAAAAGATGTTGTCGCTGCACCTGTAGGTGTTCCACCGGGTCGTGTCAGTGTTTTTAATAGTCCCGACAATTTTTGTGACATCAATCCAAGCTCGATTGTGTGTAGCGAATATGGCCAACAGTGTTCACTTCCGCCAATACAATTTACTGATTTACCGACGTTTTGTAATGCTATCCATGGGCTGCAAGCTCAAAGCAGGAACTGCGGCTACAACAGTTTAAATGCTGTGATTCAACAGCGTTGTGCTTCACTTCAACCGATGAATCCGGGTCATAACGGAAATCCGAACTCTCCAGTTTTCCCAACACCGAATATTCCGGGTTCAAATCAGCAGGCATTAGATGTAAACTTTCGTGAATTTCAATGTGAATTCGAAGCGTTTCGATTCAAACGAAAATATGGTATGGACTTCCAAACAGGGACAGGCTTAATCAAAGCATCGTTACTTATAGATGTTCGTCGCAGACAAGAATTTAATTTACGGAATAATTTCTTGGGTGTCGATATCGGACAATTCGGTACGACCAATCTTATATTTTCACCAGCTAAATTAAATGGTACTGCTGATACACTTACTTTATCTACTAATGGGTTAAACGGTGAAATAGAAATTATAAAATCTGGCTTTGCAGGCGAAGAAGTTCGAATCGATGCGCAAAATAAATCAGGAAATGCGATGTTGAACGTATCTTGCCGCGGCATCGGTCGATTTAAAAGAATTGCATCAGTGAAGACAGTTTCTCAATATGTGTGCACTGGCAAATCGAAAATAGATTCATCGCTAGAAAAAATCGACGTTTCATTACCGTATAACCTTACTTTAAACGGATCTGAGACAAAATTGGCATCGGGACTATCCATGACTATCCAAGATAATCGTGTGCAGTTAACTGCAACAGGTATTGATGGCGACGTGACTGTGCAAACTTCTGCAATTTTAAAAGAACAAGTTCAATTAAACATCAAAGATCTCATGAGCAGTGTGAACGTAACTTGCTCACCTAAATAATTTCTTAGTCTGCGCGCGAGCTCGAAATTGTCGGCTCGCGTTAAATATCGGCATTGACTGTCTATTTCATAATTCTTTAAACTTTCGATACATGAGTTTCTTCGATAAATTTGCCGATTATTTTTCTAATGATATTGCGATCGACCTTGGTACGGCCAACACGCTTGTGTATGTCAAAGGTCGTGGAATTATTTTGGATGAGCCATCCGTGGTTGCTGTCCAAAAAAATTATCGTGGAATGCAAAATCGAGTGCTGGCAGTTGGTAAAGAAGCTAAAGAAATGTTGGGTCGAACACCTGGCAGTATCGTTGCCATCAGACCGATCAAAGACGGTGTCATCGCTGACTTCGAAGTAACGTCATCGATGCTAAAATATTTTATTACCAAAGCCATGGGAGAAAAAAAAGCTCTTGTGCGTCCCCGAATTATAATTTGCGTTCCGTACGGAATCACGCAAGTTGAAAAGCGCGCAGTTAAAGAAGCCGCACAATCTGCCGGTGCTCGCGAAGTACATTTAATCGAAGAGCCCATGGCTGCGGCCATAGGCGCAGGTTTGCCAATCACTGAGCCCTCGGGAAATATGGTTGTCGATATGGGTGGTGGTACCACCGGTGTGGCTGTTATTTCTTTAGGTGGTATTGTTTATTGCAAATCAATTAAAGTTGCGGGCGACAAATTTGATGAAGCCATCGTTAATTACGTACGCCGCCAATTCAATTTATTAATAGGTGAACGAACTGCCGAATCTATAAAGCTTAAAATTGGTAACGCCTATCCGTTTGATGTTGAACGCACCATGGAAGTCAAAGGGCGCGACCTGGTAGCAGGTGCGCCTAAAACAATTGAAATCACTAGCACCCAAATTAATGACGCCTTAATGGACCCCCTATCTGAGGTTGTTGATGCCGTCCGAACTGCTTTAGAAAAAACTCCTCCAGAGCTAGCATCTGACATTGTTGATAATGGAATTGTTTTAACGGGTGGCGGGGCTTTATTAGCCAACTTAGACGTCCTGCTTCGAGAACGAACTGGCCTGCCAGTATCAATTGCCGAAGATCCACTAACCTGTGTGGTTATGGGATCAGGTAAAGTCTTGGACCAGCTGGATCTTCTCAGCCAGCTGACAATTGATTAGTATATAACAATGGTAAACATGACTGATCAGCGATTATGGATAGCTATCCATTTGCTGTATCCAAATTCATCGCAAGCTTCGGATGCGTACAACACAATCCTGCTTTCATTACCTAAGAAAAATTCAGATACCTACGCGAAAGATGTATTTTTAAAACTGGAAATCTTTTTCCTAAAAAATGCAGCAGTTCGATCAGGACAACCTTTCAACATTTTTGAAGATTACAAGCTTGATAGTTGGAATACGCTGTACCAGAAGTCTATGAAAAAGCATTTACTGGTAATTGTTGGCTTAATTGTTTTTGGTTTAACAATAAATGAGGTTGCTACGTTTCTGAAAATTTCAGACCAAAAGGCACGATTTTTAGTTAACCAAGCTTTTAAGAAACTGACCTTTCTAGCAGTTAAAGATCCTATTGTCGAAATTGAATTTAAATACAAAAAAATTCAAGATATTAAAATTTCTTATTTTTATACAAATGAAAATTTGGTGGAATTCAGCTTAGATTTGCTAAGTGAAAAAGACGCAGCCTTAGTTTCGCAAGGGCTAGTACTGCATCCTCAATTGCGCACCTTAGAAAAAAAATACGGCGAAAGTATTCAAGAGTTACGTCACTTGGTAAAAGCAAAACTTGGCCCAATGGATATAAAACAATCGATTAACCGCAAGCAAATTCCAATGGCCCGGTCGGTCGCCACACCGAAACTTCGTCGCAGTTTACTTGCAGTCGGAACGGTCTCGGTGGTTTTCCTTGGATTTATACTGATCAGACCAATAACAGTAAAATTCTTTCCAGCCAAACCGGGTGGCAATTCTGTAAAAATGATGGAAGTTAATAGTCAGCCCTACTTGGCAGAAAACAGCGTACCGTCGGAAGATCTGGAATCGGTAAATTTAAAAGAAATGCCAGTGAATGATCGCAGCAAGACGCCGGTAGAAAAGCCGAAAACGGCAGTCACGCCTAAGGTTGTTGCGGCAGCGCCTAAACAAATTGATGTGCCTACGGCACCAAAAGAACCTGCATCAAGTAAGCAGGGTGGACTTTATCGAGCCAGCATTCAGGTTTCAGACTTAGACACATTAACGGATCGAATTACAGACAGGCTAGTCGCTTTGGGTGGTAAAAAAGCAGGCGAGGTTGAACTGGGTTGGAAAAAGACGCCAAAAGTTTCTTACTATCATATCATTTTGCCGACCGAAAATATTGAAGAAGCCAAACTGTTTCTAAACAAATTTGGCCAGTTAAATATTCAGTTTGAACCTCACCCACGACTTATGCCGTCAGGACAAAAGCGTATGATTCTTGAGGTTAAAGAAAGTGAATGATTCGAAGTTTAAAGTAAAAAAATTTAGATCTTTACGGTCTATACTGGTTATCTGGTTTTTCCTATTTTCAATAATTCCTCTGGCATTTGTTGCGTGGTATTCGCTATTAAAGTTTGAAAAAGCTATTAATAATGAACTTGCTCAGCGGTTAAATGGGAATGGACGTGAAATCGAAGTTATGATTTCTGATTTTTATGCACAGTTTCTTGCCAGTCGTGACACGTACATAAAAAGTCCTCATCTTATTTACAATCTGTCTATTTCTGATAGTTCAGCGATTAAAGAAATGTCACTGCTGTGGATCGAAAAAGATATAACGACCTCGCTAACATTTTACGACCGGGACGGACGCCTGCTGTCATCTGTTTTTAAAGACGATAAAAATACAGTGCGCTCATTTTCTCAGGTTGGAAAAGTACTTTTAAACGAAAAGTATCTGAGCCATTTAAAAGAAAAATCCAATTTAGGCTTAGCCGATTACCCTAACGATAATAAAGTTTCGCTAATTCTATTTTCAAAGGTAGTTTCAAATTCTGGCAAAATAGTGGGTTACGTCGAGCAAACATTAGATCTTAAAGAGGCTTTCTTAAATCGAGTGAAAAACCGCCTAAAGTTAGAGGCGTTTTTAGTTCGAGACACTGGCCAAGTCATTTCGTCTACGCAGAAAGAATTTAAATCAGTATCAAAAAACTATATAAATTCCATTATAAAGGGACCAGAAACCGAACACTTCTTTGAAGTGTCTGCAGCAGAACAGCCCTACGGATTTATACTTTATCCCATTCACTGGGATAAATCGCATTTTTATATAGCCTTAGGAACCACAAAAAAGGAAGCAAAAGCGGTATTAAAAAATGTAAATATTGCTTTCTTGTCAGTAATTTCAGTAGTTATTTTATTTCTGATCGTAACAATTTTAGTCAGCGCCGACTGGTTCTTAAAGCCGATTCACGAACTAATTATTGGATTAAAATCATTTGAAAAAACAGAAAGTTTAGTTCAGTTACCTATAAAAAATAATACAGAAGTTGGCCACCTTACCGTGGCCTTTAATGAAATGAGTCACAAAATCTACCAGGCTCGAAGCGATCTGAAAAAGAAACTTAAAGAATTAGAATTAGCAAATAGCGAACTTAAAGAAGCGCAAACGAAATTAGTACATTCCGCTAAAATGACAAGTTTAGGTCAGCTAGTAGCCGGTGTTGCGCATGAATTAAATAATCCAATCGGTTTCATCTTTAGCAATACAAGCTATTTAAAAGAGTACACAGAGAAACTTTTTTCACTCGTCGAGCAAGCGGAAAAAAATCCGGATAACTTCCCGCAATTAAAGATAGATGCTGATTATGAATTCATACGCGGTGACTTGCCAAGGCTTATAAAGTCTTGCCAAGAGGGGGCGCAGCGAACAAAGGATATTGTGCTAGGTTTAAGAAATTTTTCGCGGTTAGAAGAAGCACAATTGAAAGAAATTGATCTGCGCGAATCTTTAGATACGACACTTGAACTTTTGCAAGGTGAAATTAAAAATAGAATTCAAATAAACAAGCAGTATGAGTCGATTCCAAAGGTTCTTTGTTATGCCTCGCAAATTAATCAAGTGCTTATGAATATTATTTCAAATGCGTTGCAAGCCATAAATGGTTCAGGTCAAATTTGGATATCGACGTTTCCGATACGTGCATCCAATGATAAAGCAGGTCGCGTACAAATTTCTATTCAAGATAGCGGCGCTGGAATGGATTCCGAAGTATTAGAAAAAATATTTGAACCGTTTTTTACAACTAAGGGTGTAGGTCAAGGTACTGGGCTTGGACTTAGCATTTCCTACGGAATTATTCAAAATCACGGCGGCGAAATTCAGGTTCGCTCCGAAAAGGGCATTGGTACCGAGTTTACATTAATTATTCCGGTGCACCCGGTACAAAAACTGTAGTTATTCTAACAATTCTCAAAATAAGACACAAATTCAACAGCTTTTTCGTCAAAGCGCCAGCCAGTTTGGCCGATAACTAAAGTAGATGCAAAAGCTAAGCAAATACCTAAATTACCTGATCTTGTTACTTGTTGTAACATACGGGTATATTTATTTCTTTGAGGTAACGCCAGCAAAGCAAAAAGTTGCTGAAGCAAAGCCCAAAGTTGATATTGATCAAGTAGTAAATAAGTTTTTGAAACAAACTTCTGAACAAACGTTGAAAGACCAACTAGCATTTAAGGAAGCGTTACAAAAACAGCTTAATAAGCCAGTCGTAATTAAACGTGAAAAAGTTAAGCTACAAACTGATGATATTCCAGCCAAGCAACAAATTTGGACGAATGAAGAATTAGATCGATCGCCAGCTGAACAGATCCAGTCAGAAAGTAACTTAAGGCAGCAACATCGCGAAAAAGAGGAACTGGACAAGCAGGAATATGCGCGCCAGTTTATCGAAAACGCTAGAAAAAATGGATATCACGTCGTGCTTTCTTCTGAATACAAAGTACTGAGTGTTACGCCAATTCGAAAGCCAACGCAGATTGAAGAATTGCCAGAATTATTTCCAGCTGATTGAGTTGTTTTCTCGCAGACTAAAATAATTTATATCGCTAAAAATTATATGATCTGCCATCGGAATTTCTAGCATTTGTGAAAGCTTGAATAACCGCCGAGTTAATTTTAAATCAGCCGGTGAAGGATTTACATCCATACTAGGGTGATTGTGCGCAATTAAAAATGTAAATGCATTTGCCGTAAGACATTCACGAAAAAGATCGCGTGGATGAACCGGACAATAATTTAGAGTACCTTTAGTAAGTAAGACGGTCTTGGTTAGGGTTAAAGTAGAATTTAAGGTAAGCAGCCAGAATTCTTCGCAGTTTGGATTGAACTTCTGTTTTAGTATTTGGAACGCCAGATGACTGTTGTGGATTTGAGACATGTCCTGCACCTCAGCAAAAATCAAATCCAGCCTATATCGTTATATAAGACTTAAGAATCTAGGATTCGTCTAGCTTTTCGGATTAATTACGGATTTCGATCAATGCTTGAAACCAATAATTTAAATGTTAAGCTAAATTACCAATTTAAGGAGATCCCATGAAAAATGTACTTTTGCTAACGGTTTTTGCTTCTTTGTTCGTCTTATCAGCTTGCGGTCCTAAAGCCTTCGTAAAGGGTCAGTATGATGATGTTAACAAAGAAAATTTGTTGAATGACCAGTGGTCCGAGACAGACATGCAAATTATCGTCAAATCGATGGTTGATTCCTTGGTTCAGCACCCCGCAATTTCGAATGCTAAAAAATTGCCTATTGTTATCGTAACTAATTTACAAAACAAAACATCAGAACATATCGACACTCAAAGTATTATGGATATGGTTCGGGTTGAACTTACTAATTCAGGAAAAGTTGCCTTTATCGATAAAGAAGCCCGCGGCGATATTTCTGACGAGTACGATTACCAAAATAGTGGCACGGTGTCTGGCGAAACAAAAAAATCTCCGGGTGGTCAGATCGGTGCCGATTTTATTATTAATGGTCGTCTAGATGCAATTGTCCAAGAAGTTGGAAAAGATAAATCGGTATTTTACAAATTGACTCTTAATTTAACAAACTTAAAAACAAGCATCATCACATGGACGAATCACAAACAGATCCGAAAGACTTTTAAGAAGAAATCAGTCGGATTTTAATTGTTTGCCTTGAAAATTTTTGCTGCTTTATTACTTACGGTGCTCATTTCAGGTTGTGCAACTTATCAAAATAAAGTTGCACCAGCCCGTGACCACTTGGTTAATCGTCAGTGCGAACCAGCCCTAAAAATCCTAGAAGAACTTACTTTAAAAGTCGATGGTGATCAGCTGATTCACTTGTTGGATCATGGCGCTGCATTGCAAGTTTGTGGAGACTATAAAAAAAGTAATCAAGTCTTTTTAAAGGCCGAAAAACTAGCAGACGAAATTGACTACGTTTCTGTTTCGCGTGTAGCCGGAGCAGCTCTTCTTAGCGAAGAAATGGTTCAGTACAAGGGTGATACGTTTGAAAAACTTTTTCTAAATGTTTCGCTGGCCCTTAATTTTATGCAGCTGGGACAATTTGATAGCGCGCTGGTTGAGGTGCGAAAAATTAATCAAAAGTTTATAAAGTACAAGGCCGAAGATAAAAAGAATTTTGAGCTTAGCCCGCTTTCTAAATATTTATCGGCTTTAATCTGGGAAGCTGACCACAAATACGATGATGCGTGCATCGATTATAAAGACGCATTTTTTCTGGATACAATGTACCGCAGAATTGGCGTGGATATGCTGCGCGGTTGTTTAAAGGCAAATCGCCAACAGGAATTTAAAATACTTGCCGACAAAATGAATGCAACCAGCGAAGAATTGAAAGCAGCAAAAGATTTTAATAAGACAGAGCTTATTTTAGTATTTATGCAGGGTTGGGGACCGCGAAAGCAGCCGCGCCCAGATGCTCCGTCATTTCCACAGCTTGTCAGTGTAAATAGCACGACGCATTTTTTAAGAGCTGAAATTGTTGATAAGAAAGAAAACGTCTTAGAAAGCTTTCAAAGCGAACCCGTGTATAGCGTCGAAAAAGCCGCAATTGCGACATTAAATGCCGATTACAATTCATTGGTAGCGCGACGAATTGGCGGCGCGGTGACAAAGCATATTATTGCAGATCAAATCCGCCAGAAAGACCAAGTTCTAGGGCAGTTAGCTTTGCTAGCAATGATGGCTTCTGACCGGGCAGACCTGCGGCAGTGGTCTGTCTATCCCAAAGGCGTTCATATCGTTCGAATTCCATTGAAGCCTGGCAAGTACACTGTGCGCTTAACGGGCATGGACATTTATTTGAATGACTCGGAAAAATTGCCGGAACTAACGGTAAATATTCGCGGTGGCGAAAAAAAATTCGAACTTATTCGAAGTCTTAAATAGCAGAGCAAATTGAAGTGCAGTGATGGGTGTGCGTAGCGCGTCCATCCGTGAGAACGCTTGCTTATGGCCTTCGTGGCCATAAGCCTCGAAATTTAAACAGATATAGAAAATAGTAAAATAGATTTTTCCGATTTCCTCGAACTTATGGCCAGGAAGGCCATAAGTAAGTGCTCTCATGGACGGAAAGCCAACGCGGACCCATAACTGCAGTTAAAAAAACCAATCCAAACACAACGCCAGAAAACTAAAAAGCCAACATTGCTGTTGGCTTTTTAATACAAATATAATTTGGGTAAAAAACTACTGATTAAAATTTGAATTGTTATTTGGAAGCGGCAAATTAGGAGTTTCCTCTTCTTGATTTGCACCCGGAAGCACAGTTGCTTTATCAGCGACAGCCTTCGAAGTTGAATCTGTATTTAAGCGAGCTGCTGAAGCAACACGGTTTTCCAAATTCTGCTTTAAATCGTCTGTTGATACGCGGTCGATATTTACATTAACAGCTGCTTGCTTGGTCATGTAATCAATTGGAAAAGCACCCAATTTAGCTAAGTAGCTAGAAATGCTACCGTTAGCATTCTGAATGATTTCGCGTAGAGTGAATAAAGGCGCATATTGAGAGGCCTTTTTTTCAGATTCAAAAATAATCTGCGTAAGAGTCGCTGCGGTGATATCATTTTTTGATTTGTTATCGATGACCATAACTTCTTCGTTAGATCGGATCATTTTAGCAATGTCATC
>JANPNP010000395.1:0-1801 GCA_031427535.1 Bdellovibrionales bacterium
CAAGATTTTGAGTCTAGCAAGTCTACCAATTTCATCACCGAGGCACTGTTTTGTTGTGCCTTAGGTATACGTTTAAAGGGCCATCGGGTTCAAGAAAATATTTCAGGGTTGTTAACAAGTTTCGACACTTTTCTGGCCGTTGCTGCAAATAGCGTATTTTTGAAAATTTCCGAATTGGTATTTGAATTCAAGGGGTTGCAAATTTTTTCCGCTCGCGCCGCAGCTTGGCACTCAGGTTGCTCTTGTGATGTTTGTACAAATTTTTTCATCGGGGAGATATCTATGAAAAAGCACATGTTGTTTCTAAGTCTTGTTTTGTTGTCGGCGCAAGCTTTGGCACAGGTTGAAAGTCAGAATATCGATGTCGACGTCGACTCTGAACTGGATCAAATGTATCAACAGCAACCACGCTCGTCGATCACACAAAACAAAAAATCAAACCGCAATGCAAACGTTGTGAACCAAACAGTAGTGGTTCCGCAAACAAGCGTGCAAACGCAGCCAACGACTTTCATCGAAGCTTCGCCCCTATCTGATTCAAAGGCCGACTACATTCGTAAGAACCGCCAAGATGAAGAGATGAAGACTGAAACTCGTATCGTTGAGAAGTTAGAGCAAAGCCGTATGGAAGACGAGAAACGTCGTGCAGCTGCTCTATTCGGTGATAAATTCGATAACATGCAAATTCATTCTCCGGCTCAACCAGCGGTGCAAATGGCTCCTGCTGCGCAACCTGTACAACCCGTTATTATCGAAGAGCGCGAAACATTATCGCGTGATGCCGTTCGCGAAGAAGTTCGAATGGCTTTACAAGATGACTCGTCTGCGATCATTGCACCAACTGAATCCCGCTACTTTGCAGGTCTTGCTGGAATTGGCTACTACCCGGACGTTAAGAACGTTAAGGGGAATTACTCTCTAGGGGCAGCTTTTGGTACACGTTACGATTTCTTTTTAGTCGAAGGTGCATTCTTAATGTCAAACTACGGTGTTGATGTAAATAACTATGGTACTTTTAATGGTGGTTTTTACCGCATCGACAATTACGATGTGAATCAGTATCAAGGTTCAATCGCTGCTAAGTATCAGTTGCTAAGCGGAATGGTGCGCCCGGTATTAGGTGGACTTGTTGCTTACTCGTACAGAAAATACGCGTTAACAAACAATTACTCAGGTTCTAGTGAAGATACTGGAAATTCTCATGCTATTGATTTAGGTATTAATGCAGGCGTGGATGTTGAATTTAGTCCTAATTTTGCACTGGGCTTTGATTTCAAATACATGTTCAATATGTCTAGTCGTGTGAATTCAAATTATCCGAATTCATCTTACGGATACATTGGTACGCCACTTGAAAAATTACAGTATTCTGTCACCAGTATCGTAGCCCGCGTTAATTTTTAATCGTAGATATAACTGCCAAGCTTAAAAAAAGTCCTTTTGCGAAAGCAATGGGACTTTTTTATTTGCAGTGAATGTGCTTAGATTAAGACTATGATACAAACCCTATTTATTTTAATTTTCAGTACGACTATTCACGCACAACAAAATCTGCCATCTGCTCCAGAAGTCGTTAATCAAATTCTTTTCTCAGAGGCAGACCAATCATGGACTTTACGCGACTTTAAAATATACAAAAGCCTGCTTTTAGCAGTTACTAAAACCGAAAAGATTGCTGATTTTTCTGAAAACCCACTGGATGACTTTGTCGTTTCGCGGTTGTTAAAGCGGGAAGCACTACTTTTTGAAATTGCCCCGCAGTCCATAACAGTTCCGGTAAATTTTAAAGGCGCTTACGGAG
>JANPNP010000396.1:0-4259 GCA_031427535.1 Bdellovibrionales bacterium
GGACTGCGTGGCTTTCGATAATTTTCAATTAACGTTTCGCACGGCCTCGATCAGTTCGCAGTCAGTGCGGGACATTGCTGGCTGGGCTCATCATATGTTGCGACTGCATTTTAGGACGGATTCATCCGTTTTTTCATTGGATGCTATGCATCTGACCGTTTACACTTTAACCCATCCCACTTTCGAAGATAAAGACCAAGACATTGAGTTTGAGGATTTTTGTCAGGCCTGGGAAAAATCAGCTGGAAAACTTTACGGAAAGCGTTTTGATAACGAACAGAAGTCGCTACTGACCGAACTGCGTGGATATGAAAAAGAGCAGCAGCAAGTCATGACGCGGCCTTATTCTGTAGCTTTGCCGGTCCCAGCACGACGACTGCACGAAATAATATATCTAACTCAAACCGAAATTGACTGGACCACGGCATTGCAAAAAGCCGCAAGCGAAAATCAAGCGCTACCACGGTATCCTTTAACGAAGGGTCCACGAAAAGAGCGTTTGATCGAACTTTTAAAGTGTGCAGCACTTTATGAAATTGCTTTCGGATCAGAGATCCCGCAACTTATGACCCATCGCCCGCGGATACGGCTGACCATTCTTGATCAGTGCCACTGGCTGCTAACCCATCACCGTCATTAGCGTTTAGACAGTTTTTAATAAAAAAAAGACTGGTTAGAGTCTCTTTTTTTTATTTAAAGCGCTTATTTTTTTCAAATTTAGTGGTGGCAGTATTTTTCTGCAAGATTGTATAAAGTTCTTGGTGAAAATGGTTTTTGCAGGTGCCCATGGGCACCCATCCGGATAGATTGCGCTTCAGCGTTGATATCACCGGTTAGAACAACTACTGGAATTTCCGTTAGTACAGAATCTTTTTCTTGTTCGACACGAAACTGAAAACCATCCATCACCGGCATACCAATATCTAACAAAATTAGTGCGGGTAGCTCGGCAGCGCTTCGCAAAATTTCAAGGGCCTCAAGACCATTTGAAGCCGAACCAACTTTATACCCTCGATCAGTATAAAGTTCGCCAATAAGATTTTGGATCTCTTTGGAGTCTTCAATTATAAAAATATAGTTTTTGTTGATGTATTTCATGTGTATCTGCTTTTTGAATTACTTACAGATAACAAACCAACAAAGCAAGCTACTTTATTTTTTTCGATTGTGTGACGACAATTAATTTTTTTTGTTTGAATATGTTCTGAATCTTGTTCAAGGCCCATGTTATTTCTCCATGATGTTTTGTATAAAACTAGATTGCAAGACATTAACCAAATAAAGCTGATCGATTCACTGCCAAGAAAAACCAAAGGTTTCGGAATTACTCAGGATAAATTTTGACGTCTTTTTAACTTTATCATACGCTAGCGATATGAGTTTGTTACAAGTGCAAAAAATTTCCAAATCCTTTGGCGGTCGGTCGTTGTTTGAAAATGCCAGTCTATCGGTAAATGAGAATGAACATATTGGTGTGATTGGTCCAAATGGTGCTGGAAAGACAACCTTGTTTAAGATGATTGCCGGTCAGGAAACCTTCGATTCCGGAGAAATTGTAAAGCGACAAGGACTACGGATCGGTTATCTTGAGCAAGAATCTGACTGGAAGCTTACCGACACAGCAGAAGATTTTTTAGAAAATAACTGTTTAAAGGCAATTTGGGATTTAAAGCAAATCGGACTTTCTTTAGGATTAACTGAAGTCCATTTTCGTGAACCGCTAACAAATTTAAGCGGCGGCTACCGTATGCGGATGAAGCTGTTGTATCTGATCGGGCTTGAGCCTGATCTTATGTTACTAGACGAACCCACGAATTTTCTAGATTTGGAAAGTATCATGGCGCTTGAAATTTTTCTGCAAGATTACAAAGGATCTTTTTTGCTGATTTCGCACGACCGCGAGTTTTTAAAACGCACAACGGAAGCTACAGTTGAAGTCGAAGGTGGTGATATTAGCAAGTTTCCTGGTCATATCGAAGATTACTTCGAGCAAAAACAAAAACTTTCTGAAATTTTGCAGGCACAAGCCGCAAATCAGGATCTTAAACGTAAACACATGCAAGACTTCGTGGACCGGTTTCGGTCAAAAGCTACGAAAGCGCGGCAAGCACAGAGCCGTATTAAACAATTAGAGAAAATGGAAAAAATCGAAATTAAAGAATTACCAATCACATCGAAAATAAAAATCCCAGATGTTGTGCAAACTGGAAAAGAAGTTCTTTCATTAGATGATGCGAATTTGGGCTATGCCGGACATTCCATTTTGTCATCGGTCAGTTTGAATTTAACTCGGGGAATGAAAATTGGGGTCGTGGGGTACAATGGGGCCGGAAAATCGACACTGTTAAAAAGCTTAGCGGGACGAATTCCCATATTAAGCGGCGATCGTAAAGAAGGCATTCATGTTAAAATCTCTTATTTTGCTCAGCATGTGTCGGAAGATCTGTTAAATGACGACACCGTTCTAGATAGCTTTCAGCGCGGCGCAAAAGGTAGTACGACCGCCCAAGAAATTTTAAATATGGCAGGTTCGCTACTTTTTTCAGGCGACGATGTACGGAAAAAGATAAAGGTTCTCTCGGGCGGCGAAAAATCGCGGGTAGCTTTAGGCCAAATTTTATTACAGCGTCATCCCGTATTAATTATGGACGAGCCCACCAATCATTTAGATTTTGATACAGTTGAAGCATTAGCAGCAGCACTAAATGAATTTCAAGGTACACTCATCGTGGTAAGCCATGATCGCAGTTTTTTAAAACGAATATCCCGGCAAATTTTAGAAATCAGAAATGGACAGGTTTACGTCTATCCCGGAACGTATGACGATTACTTATGGAGTCTCGAGCGCGGAGCTTTAAAGCAGCAATTTCAAAAATCGGATGAAATTCAACTGTCGTCGGCAAAACCTGCTGCTGAAACCAATAAAGAAAAATTTAATTACAAAGAAGAAACAAAGCGAATTCAAACCGACATTAAAGAGCTTCAACGAAAAATTACTAAGTCCGAAGCACAGATTAGCTTATACCAAAAAAATCGTGATCAGTTGACAGAGCAGCTGTTGCAATTACAAGGAGCTGAGGCTTCTGGTAAAGCCAAACTTTTATCAGATACCGCAACGGCCATTGAAAAAATGGAAGAAGAGCTTATGGTGCAAATGGAAACGTGCGAGCAAAAAGAAAAGGCACTTCACGACTTAAAAAGTCAGAACCAGAATTAAAGTCAGAATTAGACTATAAACTGTCGGTGCAGCTTCTGGACGACGGATGCTCCGTCGTCTTCTTTAACTAAAAAACAAAAATTGTGTTTGCTAGCTCCTAGGCAAATCATCCGCACATTAATATCGGCAATAGCTTCAAAAATTTTATTTGCTAACCCTGGGGTGTGGTTGATGTTGTTACCGATTAAACTGACTAATGCTAAATTGTCTTCAATCTGCACGTCCGCAGTTTTTGATAAATCTTCGATTAATTTTTTATTCATTAGCGTGCTGTCATCTAAAGTCAGTGAAACGCTGATTTCACTAGTCGTGATTGCATCGATACTAACTTTGTGGTCATTAAATATTTTGAAAATTCCAAATAAAAAACCATGGCTATGTAACATTTCAGGGGTTGATAATGTTATAAGTATTTGTTTTTTTCGAAGCGCCAGTGCCCGCACCAGCGGCCACTCGGTAACTTCCTTTAATACCCAGGTTCCGCTTTGGGCTGAATCGAAGCTAGAGCCTACAAAAACAGGGATATTTTTTCGCATGGCCGGAATGAGTGTAGCCGGGTGTAAAACCTTAGCGCCAAATGTGGCAAGTTCAGAAGCTTCTTGAAAAGAAATCTCTTTTAGTGATTTCGCGTCAGAGCACAAGCGGGGATCCGTAGTCGCAATGCCTGGAACGTCTGTCCAGATTTCAAGTGTATCGGCAGAGATGGCTTCAGCAAAAATTGCTGCCGAATAATCGCTACCACCGCGGCCAAGAGTTGTCGTTTTACCTTCCAGTGTTTCGCCGATAAATCCTTGAGTTACAAACACCACATTTTTTTTAAGGAAAGGCGTGATAATTTCAGCAGCAAGCGAAATTATTTTTTCAGTTAAAGGGCGGGCTTTACTAAATTGATCGTCAGTTTTAAGCACTGATCTAGCGTCCAGCCAGCGAATGGTCTGCGTGCTGTTTCTTTTTCGAACTGTAATTTCTAAAGCTTCAGTAAATAGTACTGACGACAAACGTTCGCCGAAACTTTGAATGTAATCAAAAGCTTTAGGTGAAC
>JANPNP010000397.1:0-6033 GCA_031427535.1 Bdellovibrionales bacterium
GCCATGACATAAAGGATGATCTATTTTTGAAATAGTTAGGGAGTAGTTTCTCTGCGTTTCGAAGCAGTGAAATGTGTCGACATACTGGGTACAAACCCCGGCACATTTAAAAGAGCAAAGCGCTTTTTTTAGCGAGACTGACATTGGTGTTTTAAATACGCCGTGTCGTCTCGTGTCTCAAGATTCAAGTTAGGATCTTAGATTTCTGAGCCTCACGGCAAAACAAGTGAGGTTTCATGGAAGCAATATTAAGTTCATTTCTTTTAGTTTTCGTAAGTGAAATGGGTGATAAGACTCAACTACTGGCAATGGTTTTAGCCGTTAGGTTTCGAAAGCCTGTGCCAATCATGTTCGGAATTCTAGTAGCGACATTACTGAACCACGCACTTGCCAGCTACGTGGGATCACTTGCAGTTAACTACGTTTCTATCGAAATTCTTAAATGGATTTTGGGCGCAACATTCATTGGATTCGGACTATGGATACTTATTCCAGATAAGGACGCGGGGCTTCAGACAAAACAGTGTTGGGGGCCTTTTCTAACAACTGCAGTAGCATTCTTTTTTGCCGAGATGGGTGATAAGACGCAGCTTGCAACCGTTGCACTTGGCGCAAAATACGCAGCCCCTATCATGGTCACCTTGGGTACAACAGTCGGAATGTTAGCTGCAGATGGTGTGGCCGTCTTTTTAGGGCACAGGTTTACAAATAAAATTCCAATGAAATTAATGCATCGTTTAGCAAGTGCACTTTTCATATTTTTTGGTATTGCAATTATTATGGGATTTTAGAATATATTTTGAGGCTTTTTACAAAATTAATTAAATCGACTTACTTGGCTTAATCGAAAACCAAAGCCATGAAGGTGTAACAGAAATCGGACCCTTTGCAACGACACTTTCCAAAATCACGTCCATTCTGAATTCAGTATACAGTTAACGGTATACTGAATTCAGAATTGTTTTTGGCCGCGACGAAAGTACTGGTCCAAGCACTCTTTACAGTATTAAGGGTGCTTGTTACGATTAAACCAGGAGATACAAAAATGAAAATTACTTACTGGTCATGGATTTGTTTAAGTGCTGCAATAGCTGCTAGTGGAAGCGTGGCCACTTTTGCGCACGCAAAAGAAAGTTTATCTTATGCACAGGCGGGTAAGTCGGCCGCGGCTAAAACTTCTGTATCTTCGAAACGTAATAGTCGCTCTCCGGCTAGTGCGGAAGACGCAGAAAAGCTGATACTTGGCAGTTGGAATCTTTCGCAAATCACCGAGCAATGTGAAGACCTTGCCGGCGAACGCAAGGGCGAAGCTTGGCATTTCGAAAAGAACGGGCGTTTTGTGCGCACTTTTGTGAATGGCCTTCCACCACAAGAGGGCCAATGGAAATTAAAGCACGGCAGTAAAATTGTCATTCGCTTTGCTAAAGGCCCGCAAAGTCGTGAATCCGAAGAGCAGTTTATTCAAATTCTTAATGGCAAGCAGCTTGAGCTTATAGCTCCGACTCAGGTGGAAAATGGCGTCGTTGTAAAAATGCAAAGACTGTCATCGTTTTTTCATTCTTGATCGCATGTTGATTTCTGTTTGTCTTATTACTAAAAATGAAGAAAAATTCTTAAGTGATTGCCTTCAATCGATTCGTGAAATTGCTGACGAAATCATCCTTGTCGATACTGGTTCTACAGATCGCACGGTTGAAATTGCTTGTGCATTTGGTTGTCGTGTTATTCATCATGAATGGCAAAACCATTTTTCGCTGGCCCGAAATACTGGAATCACTGCCGCAAACGGAAAGTGGATTCTGTGTATTGATGCTGACCCACGCTTCAGCGGAAGTTGGCGGTTATGTTATCGAGCGCCATGATATCGTGAAAGATCCAACGTCTGGTAAATCTGAGGTTAATCCTGTTGGTATTGTACGGCTTTTTCGAAAGCATCCTAAGATCCGGTACCAGGGTGCCGTGCACGAGCGTCCAGGTGATTCAATTCTTGCGGCAGGTTTTCAGCTTGGGTTAGCGACGCAGATTAAACTGACTCATTTGGTTAGCGCTCTTTGCGATTTCAAATCCGTCGAGCAGTCGCCTACGGCCCCAGTTTTTCTAAAGGCTTGGCCTACAGCATGAGCGCTATGGCATTAGCCGAGCTTGGATATTTCGACAAGGCCATGACTGCAATCAACTTAAGTTTGCTGTTGGCTCCGCAGCAATCCCTTGCACATTACGTTGCAGCAGAAATTCTTTATCAGCACGGCAAATATTTTCAAGCAAGTCAGCACTACACAGTTGTGCGTCAGTCGTTAAGCGAAGTTACAGCAGAAGGCGGCTTGCATGGTGATTTATACATTACGACCGAAAAAAAATCCTACAAGCTGGGTTGTTGTGAACTTGCTCAGGGTGCAATTCGAAATGCATTTGTTCACTTTCGAACGGGAATAAAAGCCAACCCAAAATCTGCCGACTGCTTTTATGGTATGGCGTAAACCCTAAAGGTAATGAATCAGAACACGCTTGCAGCTGATAGTCTGAAGCGTGCGCGCCAGTGCGACCCCGAATGGCTCGAACTTTTTTCTGACAATCAAAATATTGAGCTGCCGTAGAAAGATTTTTTTTCGGGTAATTAGGAATAGGGTGGGCTCATATACACAATTTTGTAATGATCATGATTTCGACCAAGTCCCATTAAAAGAACTGCACCTTCATGTAGAAGAGAAATTAGCTCTTTGTCTGCAACAACGGGACTGTACTCAACATCATTAAAAAGATGCATCAGTTCAATTGAAGACGAACTCAAAATTTTGGTCACTTGAAACATGTCAACGCGGTATTCGCTAAATTTTGAAATTATCGGGAATGGCCGTAGCTAACATTTCTAATATAGAAGCTGGTCGTTCCAATCTTGGAGAAGAACGGGCAATTCTTTTAGCCGAAGCACTTGGGGTAAAGCCAGAGTTTATTTTGTTTCCCAATGGTTTTGAACGGCCCGAACTGCGTGTAAAGCTTGAGACCATTCGCGCTAAAGCATTGAAGTACGACCGGGTGTCGTAATTCAATTATAGGATACCAATTTGTGTAATTGATGGTTAAAATTAAAGTAAAACTTCATGAGGGGTTTTGCTTGTTAAATTTTAAAATAGATTGTGTTGAAAGTAAGCGCTACAAGAAAGACATTTATCTATCTGCCCCGATTATCCTAAAAATTTCATATGATGGCCTGAGAAGAGGACACGAAGCGGTATTGATTAATGATGAAATCAAAAATGTGACCGATTTGTCCAGCTACAGCGTAGATTGTCTTATTAATTTTTATCTCCATACTTTAATCGAACCTCTTCGCGCCCACTTTAAAAAATTATATTTCAATTTTATCGATTTTATCGACATCTACAACTTCAGTTATACTTCCAGTTTTATCGTCGCAAGTGCAAATAAGACCTCGTTGCTGCGATATAGGTTGAAACGGAAGTTTTTTTCCAGTTAGTCTTTCTTGCTCTAAAATTCTTTCGTGAGCATCGTTAGCAAGCATTCTGTAAACACCAGACCTAAATTTCATTTTTTTGACAGGATCGCCAGTAAAACAAACGGTAGGGTATAAGTTGCCTTGCTCAAGATAACCGATAGAGGAAAAATGTGTAACCTCAGTGTCGACTAAATCAGATGAAATCTTATAGCAGTAGTCATTGGCTACAGACTTGTCATATGCATCTTTAGTAAGTTCTCCTAATTTTACCAACTCAGGACCTATCTGTGCCCATCTTGGAGCGATCAATCGCGCCTGGCTTAAGTTCCAATTATGGCTAGATCCTCGTATAATATCGACAGTGAATGACGCTAATACTTCATCCATCAATTCAACTGGAAATTTAAACTTTTGAACATAGTCAAATGCTAGATGTTGATAGATTCCAGTTTCGAATCCTTTAATACGAATATTATGACCAATCACATTCTCAAAAAAATTTTGACCAAATTCTGTTCCATAGTTCATCTGTTTTTTTACAGCTTCTAAAATTTCCTCGGGTTGCAACAGTTGCTGCCCTGAAAAAACATTATACGCATGATCATATAAATATTTTTTTAATTCTTCTATTGATCCTGATTTTAACAATTGTTCTGGTATTTTTGGCGCAGAGATCTGAATTTTTCTGTGAGGAGAACCAATAGCTTCTAGTAGCATAAAAGGCGTACCGATAAAATGAACCATCTTTTCATTTGGTACTATTTTGAACTGCTTGAGTGATTCGTTCCAGTTCTTTATCTTTTCGCCTTTTGGATCTTTGCAAAGTACCCAAAAGAAATTGCTATCTATATAAAAATGTCGGTAATTCTTTTCCTGATCCATTCAAGATTCTTAAATTTTCTTTTGAAGAATGCCGATTCTTTTTATTTTTTCGGCTTCTGAATTTAAGGTCTCAATAATGATTTCTAGTAATTCTGCAACATCTTTGGCAATCAAAAGTGGAAATTATCAAACAATAACTGCTGCTCAAGCTTTTAAGAGTGGCACAGCATGATGGAAATCGGCTGGCACAACATCAGGAAATTCGACAGTAGAGCTAATAACCAATTAAAAAGACTCACATTTTCGCATAATATTGAATAAATTTGAAGACTTAAGAACTAGGTGGTGGTCCATCTTGTTCGGTCTTGTTTCATGGTTTTTTGGGAAGTCATGGTAGCTAGTGGTAGCAGAATTTTGAAGCCGAAACTTGTCTTGTATAGGTGGATACACCAAGTTGATTTATCGCATGGGGTTGGAAAACCTTGTGCTAGGGTTAATAGGTAAGATTTAAGCATATTGACATGTACCCATAATTAGGGTACAAATAGAAGGACAGATAGAAATGGATCGAGTTGATCTTTCAAAAGTAGAAAAGCAGCTAAAAAAGGTTCCGCAAGAGATCGTAATCCGCTTAATGAGATGGATTCGAACGATTGAAGAGTTTGGGCTTAATGAGGCGCGAAAAGTTAAAGGCTATCATGACGAACCCTTAAAGGGTTTAAGGCTGGGCCAACGATCTGTAAGACTGGGTATTAAGTGGCGAGCCATTTACACCCTTTCTAAAACTGGTGAATTAAATATTGTTAAAGTTGAGGAGGTAACACCGCATGACTACCGTACGAAGTAAAAAAATTAAGTATGGATCTAAAGAACTTGAAAAGGATTTTGGTCCATTGACGTTCGGTCGCCTTCTTGAATCACATCGTCTGGCGGAGGAAATTTCACAAGCTAAGATGGCTAAGAAATTAAAAGTATCTCGTCAGAAGCTGAACGACTTCGAACATGGCCGACGATTTCCAAGCCTTGGTGCTGCCGCTGATATGGCTGAGACGCTAGGTGAACATCCCGCGACTTGGGTTTCTGTTGTTATTGAGGAAATGCTGCGTAAAGAAGATCTGGATTTTAAGGTTACTCTGGCGGGTTAAACGTCTGTTGTTCGCGAACCCGATTTAAAAGAATGTTTAATTTTTAGGATTCAGAGACTTAATAAGTTCCATAAGCTTCTTTAACTTATCGTCACTGAAATTTTCAAAGAGTTCATGCATTGGACTGCCATGATTTTTACCATCTTCATAAATTCTGATTGGGTTTGCCGAGAAGTTTTCAATAGCTGAACGCTGAAGCATTTTGACCAACTCAGGGTCAGCTGTGACTTCTTTTTTGTAACCTTCAAAGGACATAGCAGAGGCTACTTTGAAAGCATAATCTTCCTGTATCCGCCGAGTATAACCGTATTGTTTAACTGCAAACCATCCAACAAGAAAGCCGTGCATCACTATATCTTACCTACAATGAGAAAAAGCCTTACTACATAGATTACATTTTTATACCGCAAAAGTGGCTATCCAAAATTAAATCCGTTGAGATCGGTGAATTTAAAAACTGGAAACATGTTAGTTATCATTGTCCATTGATACTTGAGATCGATTTGTGATTCTGTCCAAGGTAAGTGTGACAACGAAATGCCGGATCTTCTATAACTTCGATTGACCGATTTCATCCGAAATGTACCGGCCAATTTCATCAAAGTGTACCAC
>JANPNP010000398.1:0-7150 GCA_031427535.1 Bdellovibrionales bacterium
AATTTTCCGTTCCGCGACGGCAAGGGCCGTTTCGAGGTGCGCGCGCATGTCAGTGGCGGTGTGCTGGAATATCTGCCGGGTTGGGCGCCGATCCACGAGTCGAATAATCCCGAACGGGCAAGTTTTAAGTACTTCTGCTGACTTTTGGCTAAATAATCCCGCTCGGGATAAATCGATTCAAGCAAGGCCCAGGCGTTAGCATATTCTCTACCAAAGTGGAGAATATGCTTGATTATATACACTATGCATGTAATAGTGTCCAAGTGTCTGTAATTAAGCGTTTTTTTTCACTTCCCCGAAGGTCTTTTTTGCTACTTGGCCCCCGCGGAGTAGGTAAAAGCACGCTGATTCGGCAGCAGATTAAATTTGATTTAGAAATCGACTTGCTGAAATCAAAATATTTTTTACCATTAAGCGCTAATCCCTCGTTGCTTGAAGATTGGACCAGTCAACTTAAAGCTGGCTCTTGGATTTACCTCGATGAAATTCAAAAAATTCCGGCCCTAATGGACGAAGTTCATTCGCTGTATGAAAGTAAAAAATTTAACTTTGCACTTAGCGGATCAAGTGCTCGAAAATTAAAAAGGGGTGGTGCAAATCTGCTGGCAGGGCGCGCCCTATCGCTGCAGCTTTTTCCGTTTACATATTCTGAATACGGCCCAATTTACAAATTAAACCAAGCTATTCATTGGGGTTCCCTGCCACAGGTGGTGACTGAACCTGATTCAAAAATAGATTTTTTATATTCATATGTTGAAACTTATTTGCGGGAAGAACTTATCGAAGAAGGACTCATTAGAAAACTGGAACCTTTTTTACGAGTGCTGCAGGTTCTGGGTACTTACAATGGCCAGGTTTTAAACACAGAAAATATCGCCCGGGAAAGTCATGTCGGACGAACCACAGTTGACAAATACTTTGCGGTGATCGAAGAAACTTTGATTGGATACCGACTTGAATCATTAAGGCCCGGGTGGAATAAAAAAGAACAAACCCATCCGAAGTTTTATTTATTTGATGTGGGCGTTGCACGCGCGTGTGCCGGCCTGTTAACTGATGAATTAGATCCATCACAGTTAGGTCATTCTTTTGAAGCCTTAATTGTTGGCGAAGTACGCGCTTACAACAGTTATTTAAAATTACATAAACCCTTATTCTACTATAAATTCAGCGGGGGCTATGAAATTGATCTTTTAATTGAATGTCGAAAAAAGACAATTTCAAATACCGCTACGTACACGGCAATTGAAATTAAATCTGCAAAAACCTGGGATGCCAGATGGAACCAGCCGATTTTTGATTTACAGATTAAATCAAAAGGTAAAATAAAACGACTTGTCGGAGTTTATCGTGGAGATAAAAAACTTCAATTTAAAAATATCGAGGTCTATCCAGCTGAAATGTTTTTAAACCTATTATCACAAGGTCATTTTTTTAAAATGCCCTAAGCCCAATGTATATTAAGCGTTACAAATCTTATAAAAACTATCTGGATCTAGCGAAGCTCCGCCAATCAGAAAACCGTGAACATGCGGAACTTGTAAAAGGTCTTTAGCATTATCTGGCTTCACACTACCGCCATACAACAACTGAAATTTTTCAAAGCCTAAGCCCGTTATTTTGTGGAATATCTTTTCATGAATTTCAGCAACCTGCGCAGCGGTTGCTACCTTGCCTGTGCCAATAGCCCAAATTGGCTCATAAGCCACTATAAGATGTAAACTTGTATTTAGCCCTGCAAGGCTTTTCTCTAGCTGCTCGAAACAAATTTTTTCGGTGTGCCCTGCGTCTCGTTGATCTAACGTTTCACCGATACACAGAATAGGTGTCATTTTAAAATTTTGTAACAACTTAAGTTTCGCATTGATAAGTGCGTCCAGTTCGCCAAACAACTGCCGGCGTTCGCTATGGCCAACAAGTGAATACTGCGCACCTAGTGACAACGCCACGTCGGCCGAGTTTTCACCCGTATAAGCGCCTGATTTTTCAGAAAAAATATTTTGCGGACCAAACTGAATTTTTGTTCCAACGCAAGCCTTTGAAACGGCATCCAGTGAAAATGCAGACGGAAAAAGTAAAACCTCGCTTTGGCTAAAAACGCTGTTAGCAGCCAATTTCATAAAATCTTGAATAAACTTTACCGATTCAAGCGGAGATTTATTTAATTTCCAGTTCGCAGCAAATATTTTTTTCATGGCATCACTTCGCATTTCATGGCATCACTTCGCTTTGTTTTCGTGGTCGTAAAATTTCAAGGCCCGGTAATTTTTCACCTTGCAAGTATTCAAGACTTGCGCCCCCACCCGTCGAAATATGCGTCATTTGGCCAGCAAAACCAGAAGCTTCGGCCGCTGCGGCAGAATCTCCGCCGCCAACAATCTTCACACCTTTTGAATTTGCTAAGGTTTTAGCAACTGCGAATGTTCCCTCGGAAAACGCAGCGTTTTCAAATACACCCATCGGTCCGTTCCAAAAAATAGTTGCTGCATTTTCTAAAAGCGTGGTGAAGTTTTTAATCGTTTTTGGGCCGATATCTAAACCCATCTCATTTTCTTTAATGGATGCATCCATCGTAACACGCTTATTCGCAGTATTTCCAAATTCAGTGCTAACTACATGATCTACAGGAAGCAATAATGTTTTACCACGCGCTTCAATTCGCTGGATCATCTCTTTACAGTATTTAACCTTGTCGGCTTCAACCAACGATTTTCCGACAGAAATATTTTGTGCTTTTAAAAAGGTGTAAGCCATAGCGCCGCCAATAACAAAACCATCGACCACATCAATTAATTTTTCAATGACCGGAATTTTGTCAGAAATTTTTGCGCCGCCTAAAATGGCGATGTATGGTTTTTTGGGGCCATCCATCAAGCTGTCCATCATTTTTATTTCTTTTTCAATTAATAACCCCACACCTTTTTTTGACATAATTTCAGGTAAAGCGTGAATGCTTGCATGGGCGCGGTGGCTAGCACCAAAGGCATCGTTAATATAAATATCAGAATACGAAGCCCAATACTGGGCAAGTTCTAACTTGTTTTCAGTTTCACCAGCGTCAAAGCGCAAATTTTCTAAACAAATAATTTCATTTTTCATATTGCCATATAAAATGTGCTTTACGCCCTCCGAACTAGGTTCGGCCATCAGCACCACTTCTTTGTTTAAAATTTCTGACAGGCGTGTTGCGATCGGTTCTAAAGAAAACTGTTTGTCATCCGCAGATTTAGGACGACCCAAGTGTGACGAAATAATAAGTTTCGCACCTTTTTCTAAACAGTAGTTGATCGTTGGTAAACTAGCCGTGATACGGGTTTCATCTGTGATCTTGCCATCTTTAATTGGGACATTTAAATCCAATCGCAAAAACACAGTCTTACCAGCCATTTCAAAATCGCGAACTGTTTTTATTCCTTTTAAACCTGATAACATATTAAGTCCTTCCTTAGTGTGATGCCATATACAAAGCCATGTCGACCATGCGACATGAAAAACCATATTCGTTATCATACCAAGATAAAACTTTTGCCATACGCGGACCTACAACCATTGTGGTTTTTGCATCAACAATGGATGAATGCGGATTTCCATTAAAATCAATACTGACAAGCTCTTGCTCTTCCACCGAAAGAATTCCCTTCAGCGGACCATTTGCTGCCTGTCTCAAAGCATCGTTGATAGAAGCAGCAGTCATATCTTTTTTCGAATTAAAAGTAAAATCAACTAAGCTAACATTTGGTGTTGGTACCCGAATTGATAATCCATCAATTTTGCCTTTTAATTCTGGCAACACCAACCCAACGGCTTTTGCTGCACCAGTGGTTGTTGGGATCAACGACACGGCTGCGCTACGCGCGCGACGTAAATCTTTGTGTGACGAATCTAAAATACGCTGATCGCCGGTATAGGAATGCACCGTCATCATAGTGCCATTCTCAATACCAAAAGTTTCATGCAAAACTTTTGCAAGCGGCGCCAGACAGTTTGTCGTGCACGACGCGTTTGAAATAAACGTGTGCTTTGCAGAATTATATTCAGTGTGGTTCAGACCGTAAACCACAGTCATATCCACACCATCTGCAGGTGCTGATACCATAACTTTTTTCGCACCTGCCGTGATATGCTTTTGATAATCTTCTTTACCTTTTAAAACACCAGTGCATTCCATGACGTAATCTACGCCCCAGATTTTCCAAGGAATTTGTCCCGGATCTTTGCACTGTGACACCGGAATGCGTTTGCCATTAACAATAAGCATGTTGTCTTCATAGCTAACTTCGCCTTTGAAAATTCCATGGGTTGAATCATATTTTAGTAAATGCGCCATGCCTTCGGCACTGTCCAATGAATTGATGCCAACAATGTCTAATTTTTCAAAACCAGCGCGAAATAAAATCCGACCAATGCGTCCGAACCCGTTGATTCCTACTTTTACTTTTCCCATAAAAACTCTCCTTTTATTTCTTAAGCTTAATCCCAGATCAATTTTTTAAACATCTGCTTTGCGTTTTTCTTTGTCTGCTCTGATAACTGTTGCAAAGTAACATTTTTTAAATCAGCTACTACTTGCGCTGTGTGCACCACATAAGCAGATGTATTCACTTTACCCCGCATCGGTACCGGAGCCAAAAACGGAGCGTCTGTTTCCACATGTAATCTGTCCAGTGGCACAATATCTTTGACAGTGTCCCGCAAGCTTTGGGCATTTTTAAAAGTCACCACACCCGAAATCGAGATGTTGTAGCCTAATTTTAAAGCTTCGCTAGCAAGCCAACTTGTGCCCGTGAAACAATGAATGACGCCAACAACTTTATCTTTAAATTCGGTCATAATAGCAATGGTATCTTCTTCGGCATCACGGGTGTGAATTTCTACTGGTAAATTTAACTCGTGCGCAATTTTTAATTGTTCGCGAAACGCATGCTTTTGTTCGTCACGCGGTGATTGATCATAATAATAATCTAGCCCAATTTCGCCAATGGCAACCACACACGGATCAGTGGCATTGGCGCGCAAAAACGTTCCGACATCATCGGTGTATTTCACACCTTCGTGCGGATGAATGCCAATGGTGCAGTAAACATCGGGCGCCATCTTTTTTGCTAAAGCTAAAACGACGGGTAAATCATCTGGCTCAGTACCAATAGTAATCAGTTTTTTAACACCGACCGATTGTGCCAATTTAAATGCAGCTTCAGGTCCGCCTTCCAAGCGGTCCAAATGGCAATGTATATCAACCCACTCGAGCATAATGCACCCACATCTTTTCAAAAATTAAAACCGGATCGGCATTTCCCAAAATTTCTTTCTCTGCAGCAACTAATTCGTCTGCTAATTGAAAAAGTTTTTCGCCAGCAATTTCTTTTAATTGATTAAAATATTTCGTATGTTCAATTGAAAGTAAACCTGTGCCCTTAGCGTCTAATGCGTGTGCCATCATAGCAGAATATAACATTTGTAACCACGAAGTTATAGTTAGTAACGTCCACGCCTTATCTTTCACTTGCGCGCGCCAACTGTTATTCTGCAAAAACATCTTATCTAAAATAAATTGCTCAAGTAGCTGGTAAGATTCTGTGCGGCGCTCGATACCGTCAGCAGATGTTAACTGCTTTAGACGCTCTAATTGACCACGACTGGCTACATAGGCCCAGTCGGCAAGCCCGGGCTTAAGCGTTTTTAATTCAGCCTGTGCTAAGGCCCGAAATCCCATGATCTGACAGCGGGACCTAATCGTTGGTAAAAATTGCTGAAGCTCAGGCCCGATAAGAAAAAAATAAACATTTTCAAAAGGCTCTTCCAGGGTTTTTAAAAGGGCATTAGCAGCTTGCGGATTCATCTGGTGGGCTTGATCAATTATCACCACCCGCGCGCCACTAAGGCTAGCTAACGATAACGAATCTAAAACGGTCCGAATGGCTTCAACTTTTATAACAGGCTTTGCCAAAGTCGTATCGGGCTCAACTAAAATTAAATTTTCAGATTGCTCTTTTTCAACCCGTAAACACGGACCGCAAATTCCGCAAGCCGTATCACTTTTTTGACAAACCAACATCTGAGCAAATGCTAACGCCAACTTCTTTTTACCTATTGAATGCGGGCCTACAAACAAAAAAGCATGGGGCCAACGATCTTGTGTTTTAAGGCGTGTTAGCTTCTGAATGTTTTCCTCGTGGCCAATGACAGTTTCAATTAATCTAGCCACTGGTGACCTCGAAGGGCTTGCAATAGCTCCTGAAATAATTTTTGCTGCGACTGGGCTGCATCTAAGACCAACCACTCTTTCGGTGTTGCTTTGGCTTGGGCTAAAAAGCCTTCGCGCACACGGTGATGAAAGTCGCTAGCTTCTGCTTCAATGCGGTCCTCGGCAACACCCGCTTTAATGGATCTGTTCGCGCGCCGATTTTTAGATTCTTCAACTGTTAGATCTAAAAGTATTTGCAAGTTAGGTTTTAAATTCGTCGTCGAAAAAGCATTTAGCCATTCCACTTCGCTAAGTGAAATATTTCGCCCACCCGCCTGAAATGCGACCGAGCTTGCACTGAAGCGGTCGCATAAAACCCATTTTTCATTTTCAAGCGCGGGCTTTATTACCAAATCCACATGCTGGGCCCGGCTAGCCTGATACAATAGTAGCTCGGTGCGTGCTGTGGGCGGAGCTGCCGATTTTTGTAAAATGATTTCTCGTATGCTATCCCCGACAACAGTTCCGCCGGGCTCACGTGTTTTGATAAAGTCGATTTTTTTAATCTCAAGGTACTGCTCAAGCTGCTTCATTAATGAAGACTTACCCGAGCCATCTAATCCTTCAAAGACCAAAAAAATCATGCAGTTAGATATCGCTTACTTGTGCTTTTAAGTCATCATTAAACAGTGCGGCAAATTTAGAATAAGTCATCTAGCGCTGGACGCGAGCAAGCACTCCGGATAATTTAACTTTCTTCTGTCTAAATTAGAATGCGTTCACTAAGGAGCCTATCATGGAAACGTTTTTAGCTGTTATTCACATCATTGCGTGTCTTGGACTTGTGGGTCTTGTCTTGATTCAAGATTCAAAAGGCGGCGGAGTTTTTACCTCGCAGGCCGGTGCAAATTCAGTTTTAGGGGCTACCGGAGCCACAACTTTAGCACAAACTATGACAAAGATAGT
>JANPNP010000399.1:0-3598 GCA_031427535.1 Bdellovibrionales bacterium
CCCGAACGTCTACGTATGCATTAACAAATGTTACTTTGAAGTACGCTTCTATGCTTGCCGCAATGGGTGTAGAGGACGCAGTAGCAAAAGATAAAGCTCTGATGAAGGGTCTAAATGTATACGGCGGATCTGTTTGCTACGAGCCCGTAGCACGTGATCTGGGAATGCCTTACAAGCCCTATAAAATTTAATCGTAAGGTTTTACGTCTTTACAAAAACCATATGGAACCCCAGTCTTCTGTTTTAAGAACTGGGGTTTTTTTTTGCATTAATCGTAACACGACCTGTTTGTGGGGATGACCATAGCGGGCAAATCTGGCTGACGCTACGGCCATTTTTATATTCGGTATCGACGCCAGTAATTCGGAACTGGAACTAGTTTTGCTTCCATGGTGACCTAAGATTAGCACGCGCGTATTTCGAATTTCTAAAAATTTATTAGCCCAGTCAAGTTCGGCTTTTTTGGATGAATCCCCGGGAAGCAAGAAACCGTCGGCGTACTGCACCAGTGAACGGTCATTGATAGTTTTGCCTACAGATGGCTGCCACTGTTTTATAGAATACACTTGGTCTGTACAGTAGGGAATACGCATTTGCAGAATCCGATTTATGAGTAAATTTTTTTTCAAGCCCACTGCCGGTTGGGTTTGCCAACAGACGTCAGATATATTTCGGACTAAATCAGGAATATGTAAATAATGGTCTAGGTCCCAATGACTTAATAAAATATGATTTCTTTTTTTTCCACACAGTTGTCGTAGTTTCAGTTTCATATATTTAAATCTACCAAATTCGCCACCGACGTCGAAATGCATACAGTGCTCAGCAGTTATTTGTGTAACCCACAACCCTTGTCCGACATTCCACACGATCCAAAAATTTTCATAAGGCGCATTTTTTACCGTACTGCTCGAAAAAATTAGTGCAATGGCAAAGGCAACAGCAAATTTAAACATAATGATCCCTTCGGTGATCCATTTCTTTAAAGTGAAGGTAAAACTGCAACGCAAATATCACAGCCCAGCCGACGTAAATGAGGTTCTGAGAGTCAAAATTTATAGGTGCAAAGCTTTGGATTTCGCTTGCTTGAAGGAAGAAGCGAAGGACAGCTATAACCCAATCAAAAATTATATAAATCGGAGGCGCAATCCAAACCAATAGTCCTAGTGGAAACAATATGAACTCCAGCACCGGGGAAAAAATTAAGTTCATAAGTATAGTAATAGGATTTGGCATTTGGAAAAAAGCTAGAAGTGGCGCTAGTGTAAAGAAGAAAATTGATTGTTTTATAAGAATATTTTTATTAAAAAAATACAGCGAGTTGATTGAAACCACTAATGCGGCTAACCAACTGAGTTGCAAACTAACGGATGTCAGCCACTCTGGATTAAAAAGTAGTGTCAGCAACCCGGTGACAAATATTTTGTAGTTTTCAGGCCAGCGAAGATGATGTCTTAGCGTAAATAGACCTGCAATGATTGCAATAAGTGACCGCGTAACGGGCGGGTTTAGATTACAAGCCAAAGCATAAACAATCAAAAAAGGTAAAATCACAACGCTGGCAGCTTTAATACGTTGGAAAAATTTTAAAAGCATTTTTTCAATTAATATAAGGTGCGCACCTGATACAACAAACAGGTGAATCAAGCCAGAAGCCACGTACAATTCCGAAGTCTTTGCCGCTTTAAAACTTTCACCGCAGACCAACGCCTGCATCTCGGCAAGTGAAATTGCCTGAAACGGCAGGCGTTGTAGGCATGCATTGTGTAATAAAAAAGTGGCAGAATTTGCGAATTCAAAAGCCGAAAATCGAACTGTCGCTAGTATAATGAGCGTTATAATTAAAAATCCAACAAGTCCCATACCATGTATGCAATTTGCTTGAGCTAAGTTTTAAGAATTCTGAATTTTCATGTCAGAAAATTTTGTTTGAGTAATTTTATATTAGTGATTTCAATAGTTTATGAATGCAGATAAGTTCAGCAAAGCGCTGGAAACCTTGATAATCAATAGGTCTAAAGTCTAGAAATGCATGTTTTAAACATTCTATGTGGATAACTACTGGGACGACATTGCTTCGAAACGAACATTCCAGTTAAATAGAATCAGGAGTGTTGCATGAAAATGAAATTCAGTGTTATTGCGGGTATCGTTATTTTGTTCAGTTTCAACTCGAATGCTAAAATAAATGTGGCTACGATAAAGCCTAATTCTAGAAAGCCAGCAGCCCTTAGTGAAAAATCGCTAGTTGAAGAGTTGACCGGAAAAAAAGATATTGCAGCAACGGTATCAAGCAATAATTTAAAAAAAGCACCACTTCCAGTGCAACACTTTGTAGCCGGTAAAAAAGCTGCGGAACAAAAAAACTACATTTTAGCCATTAAGCACTTCAACACAATTTTAAAGAAGTATCCGCAGTCAGCGCAAGTAAAGCCAACTTTGGTGGCGAAAGCAACTGTCTATCAAGAGATGGGATTAAATCCGCAAGCAAAGCACAACCTGCAGATGGCTCAGCAAAAAAAACAAATCATTTCGCCAGTTGGAAAAACCAAACAGGCAATGAAAACTTTGGAAAAACAAAAAGTAATTAAATAATGAAGTACACTTTCGCGGCGGCCATTCTAATTTTTTTAAACATAGGCTTGGCCCAGGAAATTCCGACCTCGGATACCATCGTGCGTCCGCGAAATGCCGAAGAAAGCAGTTCTTTTATGGGTGATCCCGATCAATTGGATCCGTTACCCGTAAACAGAGAAAATTTAAAAGAAGATGAAGAGCCCGTATTAGATGATATTAGGCAAGTGCTTAATGCTCCTGCGGTTAAGAAAAAGACTAAAGCTACTGAACGCAGTACTCAGCCAACAGAAACAAATTCAACCAATGAAGCCCCGGTTAAAAAACCCACTCCACCGAAAAAAAAAGTTAGTAAAAAATCAAGTGCAAAAAAACAGTCTAGTTCACAGGCAGCAGCGGCGGCAGACTTAACGGCCGATGATCCAGATCTGAAACTTGAGAAAAAATTTAATCAAATATACAAACGCTTCAATGCCGAACCCACATCTATCGAAATGTGGGATTCAAAAACAGCGGGACGCACAGCAAATACATACACAGTGCAAAAAGGCGATACGTTGTGGAGTGTTAGTGAAACTTTATTCGGAGACCCCACATTTTGGCCAAAAATTTGGTCGCTGAATCGTGCCCGGATTGAAAATCCACATTTTATTTACCCTGGTGATCAAGTGCTATTCTATGCGGGTACTGAATCAGATATGCCGGCCCTGGCCGTTTCTAAAGAAGGCGATGCAGAATCAGTAGGGGTTTTCCGTGCTGATAAAGATGCCGTAGGCGATGATGATGATGATGATAAATCAGTTCGTCGGCAATCTAGTGGTTTATCGCTAATCGACCAGCAGCCGTCCCCGCCGGTCGTAGATAAATCCCCGTTGGGGCGGCACGCCGACCACCCGAACGCGGTGATTGTCCGCGAGCTCGCGGTACGCGTGGCCCGTGACGATCTGCAGGTACCACGCGCGAACGAGCAGGAGGCCGATCAACACCACGATGGCGACGGCGCCCCACGTGATCCTATCGTACA
>JANPNP010000400.1:0-1808 GCA_031427535.1 Bdellovibrionales bacterium
TTCCAATTCTACCGGACGAGTTACCCGGAGAGGAATCCATTTTTGTGGCTTCAGAAATGGCACCGTGATGGATTCTTTCGAATTATAAAAATCTTCTGTTTTTCCAGAGTAAATAATATTGCCACCCAGAAAGCCCGATCCCGGGCCCATTTCGATAATATTCTCGGAATTTTTAATAACATCATGATCATGTTCAACAACTACCAAAGTATTACCAAGATCTTTCAAATCTTTCAAAATGGAAATCAACCGATCGTTGTCGCGAGGATGCAAACCAACTGTTGGTTCATCCAACACATAAAGTGTTTGCGAAAGTCCCATACCCAGCTGATTAGCTAAGATCAGGCGTTGGTATTCGCCGCCACTTAGTGTGCGGGTTTCACGGTCCATCGTTAAATAGTTAACCCCAACACGCATTAGAAAATTAAGTCGAGATCGCAGTTGCTTTAAAACTTCGCCAGCAACCTCAATTTGATAATCGGACAGCGTTATTTTTTCAAAGAATGTGCAAAGGTCTTCTATTGTCAGCGAAGTCAGTTCTGAAATATTTTTTTTGTTTATCAGAATTGTCTTAACTTCTTTTCGTAAGCGTGAACCATGGCAGTCATGGCACAAGCGGGGACTGCGGTATCTAGAAATAAAAACGCGCACATGCATTTTATATTTAATTTGTTCTAGGTATTGAAATAGCCCTTTAACACCAAAGAAATCATCATTACCGTTCCACAACGTATCACGCGCAGCTTTTGGCAAATCCTTCCAAGGCTTGTACAAATCGATTTTCTTCTTTTTGCAATAGGCAAAAAGTGCTTTTTTGTCTTGTTCAGCACTGGGCATGGTAAAAGGGTGCAGCGCGCCTTCGGACAAGGACAAATTTGGCTTGGGTACGACTTTAGCTTCATCAAGTTCAAGAATATTACCAAAGCCCTTACACGTAGGGCAGGCCCCAATTGGAGAATTAAAAGAAAATAATTTTGAAGTCATTGGTGGCGGTGCCCAACTGCATATCGAGCAAGACGGTTCTTCACTTAATTTTAAAATATCGCCATCAGTTGTCGTGATAATGGCTCTTCGGGTGACAGTGCCTATCATGTATTTGATACTGGCATCGTAAGCTTGGGTAATAGAATCAGTTAGGCGACCTTTTTCATCAGCAGCAAACGACATACGATCGACAACAATATAAAACGTGTCACTAGGAAGTCCTTTTTTGATATTCGCACTTTCAGCGTAGTCTACTAAAGGGCCTATTTCGTACACGATGGGTTCAGTTTTAGTTTTACGTTTTTTTTCTTCTAAAGTCGTAATACGTAGAAATCCGTCTTGAAGTAGCAACGAAAGTAACTTTTTTCCTTCGACTATGCGGTTGGCTTTTGGAATTTCTACTAATATGTAGCCACGCTTATCAACAAACTTACTTAAAACCAAATCAGTTGCTTCCGTGGTAGATATTTTTAAAGCAGGTATGTGATGTGTAGGGCAGAAGGCTACGCCAATCTTTTCGTAAAAAAGGCGTAAGTAATCAATAATTTCAGTAGCTGTTCCGACAGTTGATCGGCTTGATTTTACAGTATTTTTTTGTTCAATAGATATTGCGGGCGGAATATTATCAATGCCTTCAATATCCGGCTTGGGTGCTTTATTTAAGAATTGCCGCGCATAATTCGACATGCTTTCGATGAATCGTCGTTGGCCTTCAGCAAATAAAGTTTCAAATGCTAACGAACTTTTACCAGAACCTGATGGTCCGCAGACCACTGTTAGTTTGCCGATCGGGATGCGCACATCAATATTTTTTAGATTATTTT
>JANPNP010000401.1:0-10694 GCA_031427535.1 Bdellovibrionales bacterium
GACAGTACCTGCGGAAATTCTAAAAAAAGTAAAACGGGTCGAAATCGACACGCGCAAACTGGTAAATAATATATTTTCCGGCGAATATCACACGGCGTTCAAGGGCCAAGGTATGACTTTTTCCGACTTTCGCGAATACGTTGCTGGCGATGATGTGCGCGCCATATCTTGGGCGTTAACAGCGCGCGCGGGAAAGCCCTACATAAAAACATTTGAAGAAGAGCGCGAACTTACAATTATGCTGTGCGTGGATGTCAGTGGTTCACAAGATTTTGGCTCGAAAGATCAGTTAAAGGGCGAAACACTGACTTACGTCGCCGCTACTTTGGCATTTAGTGCCATCAAGAATAATGATCAGGTGGGCTTAGTTTTATTTTCAGATGAAGTTGAACTTTATATTCCGGCCAAAAAAGGTCGGGCCCAAGTTTTTCGCATTCTGCGCGAGCTGCTTTATTTTAAACCAAAGAAAAATGGCACTCGCATAGCCGTTGCGCTTGATTTTCTGCGCGGAGTTCTAAAAAAGCGCGCAACTATATTTATTCTCAGCGATTTTCAAGATAGCAATTATGATGGCTCATTAAAACTGCTCGAGCGTAAGCATGAAGTTATTGCAGGTTTAGTGCAAGACGAAGCCGAATTTAATTTTCCAGATGTCGGACTTATTGAGCTGCAAGATTCTGAAACTGGCGAAACGCTTATGTTGGATTCATCAAACCCTGTTTTTCGCGAACAAATGAAGACACAGTTCAACAAAGATTTTGATGCGTTTCAAAAAGGTTTAAAGAAATCTGGCATTGATTCATTTCGCTTTGAAGCAACCGAAGATTACCATAAATCATTGCTGGCATTTTTTAAACGAAAGCGGTCCAGATAAATGGCCATTTCGTGCGAACGCCAAATTCCAAATGTGCCGGGCTTGAAAGATCAAGAAATCACCGTCGGACGTCATGTATTTTTACAATGCACGGGCGATTATGAAAAGTCATTTCAGTTCCCTCAGGCAAAAGTGATATTAGCAGAGAATTCTAAATTTTCTACGAAGGTTTATAAGGCTGAAGCACGTTCAGTAAGCCAGTTCGATGTTGATTTGGTATTTTATTCGGCCGGCGAATTTGTGTTTCCCGATTTAATACTTTCCGATGGAACAAATGAAATTCATTTAGGTGAACAAAAATTTTTGGTCCAGACAGTGCTTGAAAAGACTCAGGCAGAAAAAAAACCGGAACCCTTTCCGCCATTTTTTCCCATTAAACTTTCTTGGCCCACAAGTTATCTTATCGTGTGCCTAGCACTTATCGCAGTTGTCGTCGCGCTAGTGATCTGGAACATTCGAAAGCGCTTTCGCTACCGCCAGCTGATGGCGAAGCTAAACGATTATCAATCATCCGTAGAGCCTGACATGCAATTTTATCGTTCGATACGCCGAGCTGAAATGTCAGGATATCGAATTTCAGACCTAGATAATTCTTTTAGGCTTTATATTGCACGCAGGTACAAAGTGCCTGCCTTTGACCTAAAAAATCCATCGCTGCTGCGATTTTTTAAAAAAAATAATCCATGGCTTAAAAAAGAACGCTTAGAACTTAAGAAAATTTTAGAAGACTTGAAAGATGTCAAAGACTCGGAAGCAGAGAAAAAAATTCTTACGCAAAAAATGTATCAATTCGTTGATAAATCAGAGCTTTTGCTGTCAAAGGTGCCAAGGTGAATACCGGCTTATTTGCACAACTAGATTCGTATCTGTGGGGTCAGCCGTTGTATTTGCTGCTGCTTTTGCCGTGGCTTTTGCTAGTTTACTTTCAATTTCGCTTTGCAAAATCTAAAAAAGCGGCGCTGCAGATTAGCTCATTTATTGCATTTAAGGCGTGGGCTGGCCGCGGGCGTGTGGTTTTTGTAAAATTAAATCGTGGCATCATGTTACTTTCGCTTTTATTAATTATTGTGGCTTTAGCAAGGCCGCAGCGTTCCGATTCAAAAGTGAAACGAAACGTTGAGGGTTTAGATATTGTGATCGTGCTGGATATTTCTGATAGTATGCTGATTGAAGATATGAAGCCGTTTAACCGCATGGAATCTGCCAAAGATACGCTGATTAAATTTGTTAAGTTACGTAGCTCTGATCGCATCGGCGTAGTAATTTTTGCCGGCGAAGCTTTTACTTTAGTGCCGCCAACTTTAGACTATGAATTAATTATTGACCGGGTTTCAAAAATTACCACAGCTGCTAAAGCGCGAATTAAAGATGGCACAGCCATAGGTGTTGGCACGGCCAGCGGGGCCGCCCGACTTAAAGAGTCACAAGCTAAATCACGAGTTATGATTTTTATGACAGATGGGGAAAATAATTCCGGAACTATCGATCCCGAGACTGGGCTTGAGATTGCCAAAGGTTACGGAATAAAAATCTATTCGATCGGTGTCGGTCGTAGTGGTAAGACAAGCATACCGGTCATGAGCCAAGATATGTTTGGAAATCCTGTTAAACGGTATCAACCATTTGAAAGCACGGTCAATGACGAGCTTCTTGGTCGAATGGCTTCAGAAACCGGTGGAAAATATTTTCGCGCTTCAAAAGAAGATTCTTTGATCGGTGTATTCAAAGAAATTAATTCCCTTGAGACCACAAAAATAGAAGATAACAAGTACGTTCAATACAAAGAATATTTCTATATTTTTGCCACAGCTGGTCTGTTGCTGTTTGTGCTAACCCAAATACTAGCTTTAACGTGGCTAAAGGTGGGGCCATAGTATGATTGATATAAATGTTCTACGCTGGGGAAATGCCGCAGCCTTTAATTATTTTGGTTTTATCTTACTTCTTGTCGCTGTATTTTTTATTTTTGAAAAGGTTTTTTCGAAGCGAATGGATTTAAAATTTGGTGGCAAAAATGTTAAATTTTTAACTCAGTCTGTTTCGACATTTAAACGTCGACTACAATTAGGATTACAATGCCTAGGGTTGGCGTTTGTAATTCTAGCGATTGCGCGCCCTCAGATGGGAATTAGCCAACAAGAAATTCGCAGCGAAGGGATCGAGCTTCTAATCCTTGCAGATGTGTCCGATAGCATGTTAGCGGAAGACGTTAGGCCTTCGCGACTAGCACAAATGCGAATAGAGCTTAACAAATTACTAGATTTAATGCCGGGAAATAAAGTAGGCCTTATTGGTTTTGCGGGCAGCAGTGCGCTACTGTGTCCGCTAACGACCGACCCTAATGCACTTAAGATGTACGTTGATTCGCTGGACACAAATTCGGTCAGTCGCCAAGGAACAAATTTTGAATCAGCACTAAGTTATGCCAAAGAAGCCTTTGAAAAAGGTGGCGTCACGCAAGATCAAACGACCAAAACAACTCGGGCTATTCTAATTGTATCAGACGGCGAGGACCAAGAAAAAGGCGCGCTGGAAATTGCTAAAAAATTATCAGAACAAGGCGTGCGCATTTTTTCTATGGCATACGGTACTGCAAAAGGGGCCGCAATCCCTATGCGTGACCAACAGGGTAATCAGGTTGGCTTTAAAAAAGATTCAAGCGGCCAAACTGTGGTCACGCAAGTGCATGGTGATTTTTTAAAACAGTTAGCTGACGCGGGTAAGGGACAGTTTTATTTTGCAACATCTGGTGGCGAGCATTTACGGCAGTTTGTTGATCAATTGGCTATTTTAGAAAAATCTGAATTTCAGTCGAATTTGACGACTCAGTATGATGAAAAATTCACGTATCCGCTGTTGTTAGGTTTGGTCTTTCTTGTTTTAAGCTTATTTATTAATGACCGAAAAAAACTTAGTGGAAAATTAGCAGCTGACTGGCGGGGGCGTTATGAAGTCTCTGAGTAATATATTTTTTTACATATGCATCTTCACTTTAGCAGCTTGTGCCAAGAACGAGCCGTCTATGCCGGCCTTGGCTTTTGATCGTAAAGCCAGTGCGTTTATTCAGAAAAAACAAAGTGAACAGGCTTTGCCATTGTACTATCAAATTCTTGAAACCGATTCCGATTTACCTTCGGTGCATTCAAATTTGGGAATTCTATTTAGCCTTGATAAAAAAAATGATGAAGCTTTAAAATCATTAGAATTTGCATTGAAGCTAGCAGTTGCACAGCAGGATTTAGAAAAGCAATTTGCAATTCGCTTTAATTTAGGAACTTTTTTTGGTGCACAAAAGAAAATTCCGCAAGCCCTTGAAAACTATCAGGCAGCCCTTGAAATTAAACCTGATTCAAAAGAAACAAAGCACAACATCGAGCTTTTAGTTGAAAATAAATCTGACGGCGAATCGGGTGACAGCGAAAAGAAACAGCAAAAAGGTGACGGTTCAGGCCAGGACCAAGAACAAAAAGACGACAGTAAAAATGGCGACCAAGAAAAAGACCAAGAAAAAGATAAAGACGGGGATGACGAACCTGAAAAAAAGAAGAAGCAAGAATATAAAGAAAATAGTAAATACAAGCCACGGCCATTTAACGGCGTGGATTTATCCGAAGGTGATGTTAAAAAAATTCTAGGCGAGCTTAAAGATCAAGAACAAAAAATTCGCGCAAACTTTGAGAAAAAGGAAAGAAAAGATAAGAACAATGAAAAAGATTGGTAGTTCATTTATCGCAGTCATATTATTTTTTACGTTAGCGGTATCTGCTGAAACGCAGACGCAAGTTAAAGCCACGGTCGATCGTGATCAAATGGCTTTGGGTGATGCATTTACTTTATCAATAACTGTTGCATCGAATGAAGACTTTGATGCTGTACCTAAGCTTCCGGCACTAAAAGGAATTGAGGTTATCAACTCGTGGGCTGACGGAAAATCGCAGTCGGTAAACATGGGTTTCATTAACGGAAAAGCAGTTTATCAAAAAAAAGTGATGCAAGTTTATAATTTTATGCTTTCGCCCAACAAAGAGGGAAAGCTGGTCATTCCTGTTTTAGATGTTGCAGTCGGGGATAAAATTTATAAAACCCAACCACTGACCATCGACGTAGCTGAAGAAAATCGTGGCGGTGGTCGACCAAAGCAGCAGGACCCTAGAAGTAACGCCCGCCAAGGTCGTGGACAATTAATTCCAGGATTAGATGATGACCCCAATGGGACGGATGATATTTTGATGGAAATTTTAAGGCAACGTGAAAATGCGCTACGACAGTTTGGTATGGGGGGCAGTGGTGGCGGCGGTGGCGGAAACCCTTTTGGCAATCAGCCTGGCGCTCAGCAACCCATTCCGCAGCGGGATATGGATGTTAATACTAAAGAAGCTTTTTTTATTCACCTTGAGGCTGATCGCAGCGAAGTTTTTGAAGGCCAACAAATCACTGCAAGTTGGTACATTTATGTAAGAGGCCAAATTGAATCTTTGGACCGCACTAAATTTCCGGATTTAAAAGGGTTTTGGAAAGAAATAATTGAAGAAGTCCCTAGCTTGCAGTTTAGCCCAGAAATTGTAAATGGTGTTCAGTACCAACGTGCTTTGTTAGCAAGTCATGCACTTTTTCCAATTAAAGCGGGTACGGCCGTCATTGATGAATTTAAAATAAAAGCACGAACCCGAATGATGACACCGTTCGGAATGGGTAAGTCACATGAATTTACCAAGGTTTCGAAACGACTGCCAATCAAAGTTTTACCGTTACCAGTAGCAGACAAGCCAAGAAATTTTTCAGGTGCGGTCGGTTCTTTTCAAGCATCGGTTCGTACGGAGGGGCTGCAATTTCCAGCGCATCAGCCTTTTTCGGTCAAGGTTCGGTTTGAGGGATCTGGAAATGCTAAACTTATCGATTTGCCAACTATCAATTGGCCAGCCGAATTAGAAGTTTTTGATACGAAAAGCGAGGCCAAATTTTTTAAAAGTGGTCAAAGCTACAAAGAATTTGAAATTCTATTAATTCCTCGCGCGGAAGGAGCAATGATTATTCCGTCATTTGAATTTTCCCATTTTAATCCCGATCTAAGAAAATATGTTACAACCGTCACTGAAGCTGTAAATCTTATTATCACGCCGGGTACTGCCGGGGCAAAATCCCCAGGTGCTTCCACCCTAGCGACCACTAATGATAAAAAAGTTGAAACGGTATATGCAGCACAGCCCATATTCGAAGTGCCTGAAGCAAGCGCGCTGACACCTCAGCTGCGCTACGGAATTTATTTCGGTTTATTTTTAATTTGTATCCTTGGCGTTTTGGGTTCATTTATAAGACAACTTAGAAACTTAAAGCAAGAGCCAGCATTAGAATTAATTGTAATTAAGAAATTAGCGCAAATTAATAAAAATTTTGCTGCGAAAAACTTTCGGCAAGTTGGCGCCGAAGGCGTCAATCTTGTCTATGCACTTGCAACGTATTTGTCAGGGCAAAAAAGTTCCAGTCAAGAATGGCATAAGTTAATTGAAGATATACCACTAAAGATGAAGGAAAAGTATTTATCAGAACTAAACGGCGTGTTTGATTATTTTCAGCTGTTAGGTTTTGCACCAGATGCCGTGCACCACAATATTGTGTCAGCAAACACGACAGATTCTCAAATTAAAAAACTTGAAACCTTGGCCACAGATATTGGTCGAGAACTGAAAAAACAAGAAACGGAATAAAAACGACAAAGGTCTAGGAATAGTCACAAGAAGCAGCACATTATTCAAAGAAAAGTTTTTATAAATTTGAATTAATCAAATTAGATTTATACTCTAAGAACTTAACGTTTGGAGTTCTCCTGTGATGATTTACAAAAAATCTATTTTATTGGTCCTGACAACGGCCGCATTGGTATCAGGCTGTGCGCACAAAGCAAGCTTAACTGCAACCAATGAAACCGCACCTAGCGAGACTACTGGCCTAGTTGCCGCAGAGCCCGAGCAGTTTCGACTGCAAGATTTAAACACAGCGCCTCTGCTAGCAGCCGAAGAACTTGAAATTATTCCAACTGAAATCAATTCGTCTGTAGAAAAATGGATTAATTATTTTCAAGGTCGAGGCCGGCCGCACATGGAGCGCTACTTATTGCGCTCGACTCGCTACGAAGCTTTAATGAAGAAAGTTTTACGCGATAACAAACTACCAGAAGATTTATTTTATGTCGCTCTGATCGAATCGGGCTTTAGCTCGCAGGCTTTCAGCCATGCCTCTGCAGTTGGCTACTGGCAATTTATTCGCGGCACAGGGAAACGTTACAAATTAACAATCAACCAATTGGTCGACGAACGCCGTGATCCTGTTTTATCAACGCAAGCGGCAGCGAATTATTTTAAAGATCTATATCGACTTACCAACTCTTGGTACTTGTCGATGGCTTCTTATAATGTTGGCGAAGGTCGCATTTTGCGCGCCGTTCGTAAATATAAAACAAACGATTTTTGGGAATTGTCTAGAAACAAACGGGCACTGCCGCGTGAAACTGATGATTATGTACCAAAGTTCATTGCAGCCAAGCTGATTGCAAAAAATCCAGATAAGTATGGCTTTGAAGGCATTGACTACATGGCACCGATTGAATTTGACCACATCACGGTAAATCAACCAATCAATCTGCGCGTCATGGCTGATAAAATGAATTTAAATTACGAAGATTTTAAAGCACTAAATCCAAAGTTCAAAGGCGAAATTGCGCCCCTTAATTCAGAGAATATCTTAGGTCTACGGATCCCGGTCGGTGGTTACGAAGTCGCAATGAAAGCTGCGCAAGAAAGTATTCCAGAAAAAGTTGAATACGTTGCTGATCAAGACGAAATTCAGAATTATAAAATCCGTGGTGGTGATACATTTTCAACACTTGCTAGGCGCTTTCGCACCAACGTGGCTTTTTTACGTGATCTAAATGATTTTCCACGAAAGAAAAAATTACGACTTGGACAAGTGATCATGGTTCCGGATCGCACGCCGCTTGAAGTTAAGCGCCCTGAAGTTGTGGCTAGAACAAAACCGGCGGCATTAGCTGCTGGCAATTTTTATATTGTGCAGCCAGGTGATTCTCTGTGGTCAATTGCTGAAAAGTATAAAGTGTCGTTAGTAACACTTCAAAAAGTAAATAACATCAACCGCAAAAGCAAATTGAAATCGGGTTCAAAATTAGTAATTCCTTCGGATGCTAAAAATGAAGATGAGAATAAGGCTAGTGAAAGTAAAAACTCGACTTACAAGAAGAAAAAAATAAAATCTAAGGTTGTTAAGTTAAGTAAGAAATCTAGTCGACGGATAGCGACAAAATAAAAAATGCAAGTTTTTCATCAATAAAAAACTTGCATCAAGGGGAATGAAACCAATCCATGATATAATTTTTGTAATCGATTTTTCCTTCCATTGCGATTTTCACCGCAGGCTTTTTTTATCCTTTGGCAGCTGGCTGGCAATCTTTCGATAAGCCCCTTTAGCTTTGCGTCCCCGAGTTTCCTGGGGTTTGCCTTGAGGCAAAAGAAGGATACGGTCAACCCGTATTCTAAAGTCCGCTAAATGCCTCCTATTAATTAAATTGTTAATAGCGCAGAACTTCTTTTTTTACTTCATTGGTAATCTACAGGGTAAGATATTTTATTGGAGCTACGTCACTTTGGCGATTTATCATTGTGACTATATATTCGTCTCACAAACGTCCCCCATTATCCTCGACAACTGACCTAATTGACTTTTAGGCTTACGTCGATGGTTGCTGCATGAATAAAAGAATAACTTTTAGCTCAAAAAGTTTCCAATTTAATTTTAAATTTATCAAAATAGTTCGGGATCTGTCTTAGTAAGAACCATTCATTTTGTTGTCAAAACAAATAGGATAAGAATTTATCACTTTGAGACGGGAAAGATTCGGAAATCGGGTTTTTATGCGGTATCAATCGCTGATCCGAAGCGCGGTATGGCGTTCGAATTTCTGATTTAGTGATTTTAAAACTCATCAGTTGACGGCTGCGATGTTGTATCCGTGTCTACGGCACTTGCGTCGTAATCGGCATGAAAATCCCCGTCAGGCATGACGATCTCTAATTCAGGGACAATTATTTTTGCAGCTACATATCTTGAGTCCGCGTTACCATGGTGCTTTTTTGGTCTAGCAGTAGCAACAGGGCCTTTCTTTTTTGATTTGCCGGTAACAACAAGGTTTCTCTTTTTCGATTTAGCGGTGACATTATGGTTTTTCTTTTTTGTAAGCTGAGCCATTTTTGACTTTTTCTTTTTCAATATCGCACTTTTTTTATTTGCCAGATCCGATTTCGTAGATGCTATGTTTCGGTTGTATTTTTTCCCCTTAGCATCAGCTTTATTGAACGGTAACAATACAAATGATAAAAAAATAATAGCCAGAAATATGATTTTTGAAAGTGTTTTCGATTTCAAAATAACCCCCGTGCCAAACTTTACATTTCAAGAAGTGCACCAGCCGGTGAGGGCCTAATATTGATTTGGTTTTTAGAAAGTGATCGCTGCTACTGTCTATTCCAATTTTAATTTGCATTTTTTTTAATAAATACTTTGCAGTTACAAGGCCTTGCAGGGAATTTACATACAAGTTGATCACTTGACTGACTTAGCTACAGTCGAAAAGCTCATCCTGAGACACTAAGTTTACAACATGAATTAAAAAACTGAATGGTCCAGACCTAGTTTGGCCTGTTAGCTTAAAGCTTAGGACGCTTGCTGCGAATGCTTTTTTGACAAAAATCAACGGTTGCACCATACTTCCAGCATGGTTTCATTTAATGCGGTTACAAAGCAGCACGGATCGAAAATTCTTTATGCGAATGCGTCTTTTCAAATTAATCCGGGCGATAAGTTAGGGTTAGTGGGACCAAACGGTGCAGGTAAGACAACACTTTTTAGATTGTTAATGAAGGAAGAATCGCCAAGCACGGGTTCGGTCAGTGTTCCTGAAAAACTGCGGGTTGGTTATTTTTCTCAGAACATCGAAGAAATGCGCGGTCGTAGCGTTTTAGAAGAAGTTCTTTCGGCCGGCAATTTAGAAAGCTTAAAAAATGAAATTTCCGCACTTGAAACAAAACTTTCTGATCCCAATTTAACTGAAAATGACATGATTGTTACTGTCGAGCGTTACGGCGAACTGCAATCACAGTTTGAAGCCGTAGGTGGCTACGATTTAGAATCGAAAGCGCAAGAAATTTTAGGTGGTTTAGGCTATTCGAATGAAGACATGCGTTTAGATGTCGGAAAGTTTAGCGGTGGTTGGAAAATGCGAGTGTCGCTGGCAAAAATTTTACTACTTATGCCTGACTTACTTCTAATGGACGAGCCCACCAATCATTTAGACGTCGAATCTATTGTTTGGCTTGAGCAGTGGTTAAAAGAATTTAAGGGCGCATTACTTATGACGTCCCATGACCGCGAATTTATGAACCGCTTATGCACAAAAACAATCGAAGTGGCCAATCGCGCCATCACGGTCTATGGTGGAAACTATGATTTTTATGACCGTGAAAAAGCGGTTCGCCGTGAACAATTAATTGCGGCCGCCAGCAGACAAGTGGATATGTTAGCCAAAGAAGAAGAATTTATCGCACGATTTGCCGCGCGCGCTTCACACGCAGCCCAAGTTCAATCTCGCGTGAAGAAAATTGATAAGCGCGCGAAGGCGAAGTGCGTGTGGGTGTTTCCAATGTCGAGCATCTAACACATCGGGGAGACTGGCTTTCGGGCGATCGGCCCACAGCCGCGCATCATACACCCCCCGGTTGAAATGCGGCTCCCCATCGACCTCGGCCGGAAAATC
>JANPNP010000402.1:0-13427 GCA_031427535.1 Bdellovibrionales bacterium
CTTTTTGGCTGGCGTGCAGATTATTGTCTACGCCGGAGCCGTTATGGTTTTGTTTGTCATGGTGCTGATGTTGTTCGATTTAAAACACGAAGTTCAGGCGTTTTCTCGTGGTCGCCTGACGGGTGCGATTAAAATTGCATCGGTTGGAATTTTATCAGGGCTAATTGTTGGCGCAGTAACTATGGGGTTAAAGCCAGCCGCGATGGCAGTATCTGCGGTAGACGGCGCATCCAATCCCGTTGTTGTTGATACGACTAAAGCGCTTTCTGAAAATTTGTTCTTAAAGAATGTTTTAGGTTTCGAAATTTTAGGCGTCATGCTTTTGGTGATTGCTGTAGGCGTCGTGGCCCTTTCACGAAGTAAGGGTGGAACGCATGCTAGAGACTAGTACCTTCACAGAAATTACTTTAAACCATTACCTGGCATTGTCGGCGATTTTATTTTCGCTTGGAATGGCTGGGGTGCTGCTGCGACGGAATTTAATAGTTTTATTAATGAGCATTGAATTGATGTTGAATGCCGTAAACATAAGTTTTGTGGCATTTGCAAAATACACAGGAAAAATTGACGGGCAGGTCATGGTGTTTTTCGTAATGACCATTGCAGCCGCAGAAGCCGCGGTTGGGCTGGCGCTAGCGGTATCAATATTTAAACGATTCAAAGAAGTTAATATTCGCTTTTTTGAACATCTGAAAGGGTAAGACGCCATGCTAAATCACGAAGTGCTGATAGCCATATTATTACTTAGCCCCCTGATTGGCTTTTTTATTAATGGCTTGCGTTTTCGTAGTACCAACTACGTAATTGCGGGCTCCGTTGCCACTGGCGCCGTTGCCATTTCATTTGCTGCTTCCGTTGTGCTATTTCTTCAGTTAATAGAGGCAAGCCCGGAAAATCGTCGCTTGGGCGTTACATTTTTTGAATGGATGTCAGTTGGTCAGTTCAAGGTTAACGCCGGTTTTTTGGTTGATCAAATTAGCGGAATCATGATTTTGATTATTACTGGCGTGGGATCACTGATTCATCTTTTTTCAATCGGATACATGCACCATGATAAGGGTGTAACGAAGTATTTTTCTTACTTAAACTTATTCATCTTCAACATGTTGATCCTAGTTCTAGGAGATTCTCTTTTAACTATGTTTGTTGGCTGGGAAGGTGTTGGTCTTTGCTCCTACTTACTAATTGGTTTTTGGTTTTCAGATTCAGCAAAAGCAGCAGCTGGCATGAAGGCGTTCATTACAAATCGTATAGGTGATGCTGCGTTTATTTTAGGAATGTTTATTTTATTTTTTACTTTTGGAACCTTAAACATCCAAGAATTAAATGTGCTTGCTCCAAATGTGATGGAAGCTGGGTGGTTAGGTGCGGTTACGCTAGGAACTTTAATGCTGTTCATTGGCGCCACCGGAAAATCAGCGCAAATTCCGCTTTATGTTTGGTTGCCTGACGCCATGGCAGGCCCAACCCCGGTATCTGCGCTGATCCATGCTGCAACTATGGTGACCGCGGGCGTGTACATGATTGTCCGCTTAAATCCACTGTTTATAATCGCTCCGAACACAATGATGGTTATTTCAATTATTGGCGCGGCAACTGCTGTGCTTGCTGCAACCATTGGCCTTACCCAGTATGATATTAAAAAAGTTTTGGCCTACTCAACCGTTTCGCAGCTTGGTTATATGTTTTTAGCAGTTGGGGTCGGAGCATTCGGCGCGGGAATGTTTCATTTAATGACGCACGCATTTTTTAAAGCGCTTATGTTTTTAGGATCTGGATCAGTGATTCACGGTATGCATGAAGAGCAAGACATTAGAAAAATGGGTGGCTTAAAAAAATATATGCCCATCACCCATTTTACTTTTCTTTTGGGTTGGCTTGCCATAATCGGAGTTCCACCCCTTGCCGGATTTTTTTCTAAAGATGAAATTTTGTGGTTTGCATTTTCTTCGCCGTCGGGGCATTGGACACTTTGGCTTGCCGGTGCAATTGGCGCGGCACTGACAGCGTTTTATATGACACGCTTGATGGCTCTTACGTTTTGGGGGCCATCGCGCGTTGATAAAAAGGTGCATCCACATGAAAGCGGATTATCAATGACAATTCCACTTATAGTTTTAGCGCTACTGTCTGTCATTGGAGGGTGGGTCGGAATACCGCATGTTATTGGCGAAAGCTTAGGTCACATTCCTAACCTATGGGAGCACTGGCTTGAGCCTGTCATCAGAAAATTACCCGTTACTGGTGGCGCAGCAGCTGCTTCGGACGCAGCTACCGAGTTACTGCTTATGGGGATTTCTGTTGTAATTGCAATAGGCTCGGCCAGCTTAGCGTATTGGGTTTATATCATTAGACCTGGAAGTTCTGAAAAAATTAAAAATTCAATTCGGCCTGTCTACGAATTTGTAAATAAAAAGTATTTAGTCGATGAGGCCTACTCGGCTGCCATTATTAACCCAATTGTACAAACCAGCAAAAGTCTTTGGTTTTACGTCGATGTGAACTTTATTGATAAACTTACTTTTAAAGCTGTAGATGTTGCTACTGGCGGAGGCTCGTTTATCAGAGCTTTACAAAATGGAAACATGCAGCAGTATGCAATGTATATTGGTGTCGGTATAGTGGTCGTACTTTCGTTCGTCTTAATGAGGTAATTATGATTTTGTCTGGGCTAATATTTCTACCGATTGTATTCGCATTGATTATTACGATTTGGCCACAACGAAATACAATACGCCACCTGGCGCTGGGCTTTTCGGTATTAGAATTTATCTTGTCGTTGTCAATGTTGCAAAACTTTGATCAAAACTCAGCTGCTTTGCAGATGGTTGAAAAGACAATGTGGATTGAGCGATTTGGAATTTCTTACTTTTTAGGAATTGATGGCATTTCTTTAATGCTAATTATGCTAACGACATTTTTAGTGCCCATTACAATCTTAGCATCTTGGAATTCAATTGAAGATAAGCGTAAGGGATTTTTTGCTGCGCTATTCGTATTGCAAGCCGCGATGATCGGTTCTTTTCTGGCAATGGATGCTATTTTATTTTACGTATTCTGGGAGCTTTCACTTGTACCAATGTATTTTATGATCGGAATTTGGGGCGGCGCCCGAAAAATTTACGCTACAATTAAATTTTTTATCTACACCATGTCCGGCTCTATGTTGATGTTATTGGCCATCATTTTTATGATGCGTTTAACTCCGGAAGTAACTGGTGGTGTAATCAGCGCGAACCTGCTTGATTTTTATAAACTACAAATTCCGTTTATCGCTGGCGACTTTTTCACAGCGCAGACCCTGCTATTTTTTGCTTTTGCGATTGCCTTTGCTATCAAAGTTCCTCTTTTTCCCCTGCATACGTGGTTGCCAGATGCGCACGTCGAAGCACCAACGCCTGGGTCAGTTATACTGGCGGGCGTGATGCTGAAAATGGGAACCTACTGTTTTTTACGCTGGGTAATTCCGTTGTTTCCGGAAGCTGCCGATCATTTTGCTTGGTTATTTATAGCTGTTGGAGTGATCGGAATAATTTATGGTGCATTAGTTGCCATGGTTCAGCCGGACATTAAAAAACTTGTCGCCTACTCTTCAGTTTCGCATATGGGTTATATCATAGTAGGTCTATTTGTGATGAATGCTTACGGTGTTAGCGGGGCCTTGTACCAAATGCTAAATCATGGAGTTTCAACGGGGGCCCTTTTCATTATGATCGGAATGATTTATGAACGCACGCATTCGCGCGAAATATCTAAGTATGGTGGCTTAGCAGCAGCCATGCCTCTTTTCACGATTGGCTTTGTTATTGTGACACTTTCTTCGATTGCAGTGCCAATGACGAATGGTTTCGTAGGTGAATTTTTAATTCTTCTAGGATCTTTTCAGTACTCACCGTGGGTGGCTGCTGTATCCGTTACTGGTGTCGTATTTGGGGCGGCCTACATGTTATGGATGGTAAAACGAGTATTCTTTGGTCCCGCCGGTGAAATTGTAAAACATGCTAGCCATGATAAAAGCCATGCATTAATAGACTTAAATTTTCGCGAACTTGTAGTGTTGGCGCCATTGGTATTTTTAATATTTTGGATGGGCTTATTGCCAAATCACTTTATGGATTACTCGAAAGCCAGTGTTGATCATCTGATTAAGAACAAAATGAATTACTCCTTAACATGGAAGGGCGAAGGGAACTAGAATGATAAATACATTCGGCCTATCTGACGTTTTACTAATTTCGCCGCTGATTGCACTTTTTATTTTTAGCTTAATTCCTATAACCATAAAAGTTCTTCGTGGAAATGTCGAACAATCGCCTGCCGCCACAACCATTGAAGCACTTATTGGTCTGACGTTAGCTGCGGGTTTGCTAATTGTATTTGGTGGTTCGGGAAAAACTGCTTTCAGCGGTCAGCTTGTTTTCGATGGGTTAACGCAGTGGATGGGACTTATCGCAGTGGCGGCTGCTGCCGGTGGACTGATACTAATGTACGAAAACCCAGCTACAAGGGGCTCGCAATTTTCGGAACTTGTTTTTTTAGCGATGAATTCAATAGTCGGTATGCTCATACTGGTATCTGCGGTTGATTTACTAATTATATTTATCGGCTTAGAACTGATGTCACTTTCGCTTTATCTAATGATTGCTATGTCTCATGAACAGAAGATTTCTAAAGAAGCTGCAATAAAATACTTTGTATTAGGATCTTTTGCTTCAGCTATTTTCTTGTATGGAATTTCATTCATATTTGGAACAGCCGGAACCGTTAATCTTTTGGATTTAATGGATAACTCGGCCAACTTGATGGCGACAAATAAATTATTTATATTCGGAATTACTTTTGTTGTGATTGGTTTTTGTTTTAAAGTTTCAATTGCTCCGTTTCACGCGTGGACCCCCGATGTGTATCAAGGGGCTCCGACACCATTGACCTCATTTATGGCGACGGCAGTAAAAACAGCCTCTTTTGCTGCATTCCTGCGGGTATTAGCAACAAAGCCACTGCTTGGTTCGCAAAACCTGTTCGATGTATTGCAGTGGCTAGCAGTAATTACTATGACGGTTGGAAATATTGCTGCACTTATTCAGTCGAATTTAAAACGAACCTTGGCTTATTCGTCCATATCACATTCTGGTTATTTACTGGTGGGTTTAATTTGTGCGGGCGTTAGTCAAAACTCAGCATTTGGCGCTGGCAGCGTGATTTTTTACCTAATTGGTTATGCACTGATGACTACCGGTGCGTTTGCCATCGTAAGCTTGATGGAAAAAAATGAAAACTCTGTGATCCAAGTGGAAAACTTAGCAGGCTTTGCGAAAAAGCAGCCGCTACTTGCGTTTTGTTTTACTATTTTTCTTTTATCACTTGCAGGCTTGCCGCCAACACTTGGCTTTTTTGGAAAACTTTATTTATTTAGTGCGGCCGTTAACGAAGGTTTGGTATGGCTTGCACTTTGGGGAGTTTTAAATTCGGTACTAAGTGTTTACTATTATTTGCGGCCAATCGTTATGATGTACATGCGTGATGGAGACTGTGACATTGCTGATGATCACTCGTACGCAACAATCATTATGATTGTTGTTGCGGCTGCCTTGATACTTATTTTGGGACTGGCTTCTGGGCCAATATTCAAAATGATTGAACGAAGCTTAGGTTAAAAAAATTAGCCCGTTTTAAAAATTAACGGGTAAATTTTTTATATTTTCACATTGAAACAGCAGTAATTGGTGATTCACCGATCATCCATCCATGAGAATGCTTACTTATGGCCGTCGTGGCCATAAGTTCGAAATAGAAAAGTGACGCTGGGAGCTTTTTAGTTAAGGTAAAAGATCACTGTATAGCCGAAAAAACAAAATCCACAAACGGAACGCAAGTGCCAAGTCCAAACCTCGCGCTACTTATACAGCATAAAAAAAGAAACCCTAAGAAACCACTTTCTAAAAAAGATTCCATTCACTTCATACTTCGTAGCGAGCGAGTACATTTGAATTCTTAAATTTATTTTGAACCTATTTTTAGAACTTATGGCCACGATGGCCATAAGTGAGCGTTCTCACGGATGGAAGATCTGAAAAATTACCTATTACTGCTGTCATTGGCTCGGCATCTTTAAAATTTTATCCACAAATTGTTCAGACAAATAAGAAAATTAAATGTAAGTAACTGATCCCTTATAAGGTGCTAGACCAACTTACTCCGACCTCTAAAGACTCGATTTATTTAGATTTTTTTCTTTCGGACGGTACTTCTGATTGTACACAATCAGAAGTCAACCAACGAACCACATAACTTCAACGAACCACATAACTTATTGAAATGCCTTATTCTATTGAGGCGGTATGTGCCACTTAGGACCTTGAAAGGGATCAGTTTCTAAATGTAATCTCTTAACCCCTGTAGCCCGGATTTAAAGCCAATCTTTAAAATCCTCTGCAGGATGTTTGCGTTAAGCGAAAAGTGATCAGCGAAAAACATTTCGTAATCCTGCGCTCGTGGGGCAATGTATATGTAATCAACATCTGGATTGTACATTAGTTTATCTTTAACTGTTTTTAAAATCAGATTTTTTTGAGCTACCGGTAAATTTAAATCGTCAGCGGCCTGCTTCAGTGCAAAATACACATCTTTTTTCTGTTGTTGAAATTGGATGCTTCGTGCAACTTTTTGTTCAAGCACCTGATACAAAGCCTGATTTATAATTGCAGGCATTCCGTAGGTATGAAGTGACCCTACCTCGGGGGCGTAATGGTATGGTTGCATTGAATACGAGGCTATGACTAAATCAGCGCCACGATCGGCCGCCACATGTGTACTTAAAGTATCGCGAATTTCTCCGTCATAGTGGTAGATCGTATTGCCGTCTGGTTTTTTAATAGGATAGGGCGCAAATACTGGAGGTAAAGATGTCGAGGCCGCAACCGCTTCGGAAATTTTTGTATAACCAATGTACCGGGTTGTATCGTCTTTTGTGCTTTCTAAAAAAGGCCCAAAAATTGTTTTACGGGAATGATTTAACTGTGTAGCAACCACGTAAAGTTCGACGCCTAGCCGCGAAAAATCATTTTCATCCAGAACATATTTTCTTAAGTAGCGCTCGATTCCGTTGGTGTTAAATATTCCATTTAAGGTGAAGCCTTTTTTTAGAAAAACCTCTAGACCTCCGGTCAGGAGTGATTTTTGTAATAAACTTTCAGGTAACCAACTTAATAAGCGTTTCGAATTTAAATTAAACAGATGCCGGTAGCCGATCGGCCTTATGTGTTCTTCTTTCGGAAGGTTATAAAATAGCTTGGATCCAGCGCCGACTTGAAATGCGGTAATTAAAGACTCTAAAGACCTGCCCGAGGCTAAAACTGATGCGATGAAAGATCCCGCACTAGATCCCACATACAATCGAATTGTTGGGGCGCTTGGTTCAGCAGGAATTTTTGCATCTACATATTTTTGACGAACCAACTCTTTAGGGCCGCCGGCAAAAACAAATCCTTTTTCTTTTAAGGCAAGACAAACCCCAATGTGGTAAGCGGCGGCTTTTATACCACCTCCACTTAAGACTAAAGCGATCTTCTTTTTCTTTTGAATATTCATATTACACCGGTAGTTAACCACGGTTTAAATGTCCAAGAAACTTGATTTTCGTTAAATTAAAGTTGCGTATCCAGACCTTCAGCTAGCTAGTCAGCATAGTTTTTAAGCCAAAACGGTGATTAGTCACGACCATGGACCTGTTTAAAATTCATATTTGACACGGCTTTCGCCCATGTTAGGCTTGAGTAGTCGAGGGGACGCTAGAGTATGAACATAGAACACGCATCGAAAAGTTGGTTACCTTTAGCTGACTATTCAATGAAGTATAAGATCAGTGTTTCTACTTTACGTCGTCGGATTAAAACAGAGGATATCCAATTCAAATTTGATGATGGAAAGTATCTGATCTGTGATGACCAAGCCCCGACTTCGGACACGAGCCCGAATAATTATGTCCAGGAACATCGCCCCTCCCTTAAAAGTGACGCTGAGCCTGGAATAATGAAAAATCAGACTGCTGAAGTAAAAACGGATTCCAGCGAATCCGTGATTACCGCGGCTAATCGGCTTTTGGCAGATCTGAAAAAAGCCTACACGCAAATTCTGCAAGAAAAAGAACAGCAAATCCGGCACCTAAACCAAGAAAATTCGGACTTGAAGACCTTGATCAAAGTTTTAGAATCAGAGAATCATCGTTTACGAAATTAACTTTTAATACAGTGGGCGGATTTATCGAGTCGTCGGTAAAAAATGATCTTATTCTAATAGTCGAAGACAACTTAGATCTTCAATTATTGTACAAACAGTGTCTTAGTTATGATGGATACTTGGTTGCGACTGCGGATCATGGAAAAGATGCGTTGGACCAAATTCGAAGTGGGGCGGCGGCACCGAAACTTATAATTTTAGATTTGATGATGCCAGTTATGAACGGGTGGGAATTTTTAAAAGAATGCGAACAAGATCCATTGCTTTTAAAAATTCCAATTATAGTTTGCTCAGCAGTAACCGAAAAACAACCCGCGAACGTTAAATTCATAAAAAAACCATTGGACAGAAAAACTTTACTTGCGATAGCCGAGCAACATTGCAAAAAAATCTCTTAAAATGAAAAGATCTTTGGTTGTTGTTTTCTGTGCATTCATAGTTATGGCGATTGGCTTTACGGTTTTGCTTGGGTGGGCAATAGATAACAGCGCTATGAAATCTGTACTTCCAGGCTTCATTAGCATGAAAGCAAATACCGCAGTAATTCTAGTGTTGCTATCGACAGTTCTAATAATTTTACACGAACGAACGAAGTCTATTAACAGAGTAGTACTGTCGACAGCGATATGCATTTTCGTAATAGTTTTGTCCGTTTTAACCCTATTGCAATACCTAACAAACGCAAACTTTGGCATCGATGAAATGCTATTCCTTGAAGAAGCCGCAGCTATTGGGCGCTTTCCGCCTGGCCGATTAGCGCCAATAACAGGTGTGAATTTTGTATTTTTATCAGTAGCCTTTATGGTAGGCAATGTGCCTAGAAAACCATGGATTCAATTCTCGCAATTTTTAACAATTTTGGTTTTTTTCTCAGGAGGGCAAGCATTCCTGGGCTATGTCATGGGCATGAGCTACGTATTCGGCGCTGCATACTACACGCAGATGGCTGTGCACACCGCTGTTGGCTTTATCTTATTAAGTATTGCAACGTTACTGTCACGCGCTGACGAAGGTTACGTTAAAGCCTTCACTGCGAAAACATCGACGTCCGTGTTAGTACGACGGCTTCTGCTTGCTGTCCTATTCGCGCCGCCGATAACTAGATGGGCTTCAAAAAAAGGCTTCGAAGCAGGCCTGTTCGACAAGGATTTTGAAACTTTAATCCTACTTATAGGCAGTATGATCGTCACAGCTTTCGTGGTGCTACTAACTGGCAAGGCACTTCACGAAAACGAAATTAAAAAATTGGAGTCGTTAGCACTCGAAAAAATTGCTCGTGCGGATGCCGAAAAAGCGTTGCAAGCGCGCGATCATTTTTTATCGATAGCTTCGCATGAACTAAAGACGCCACTTATGTCTTTACAACTACAAAATGAAATCGTGCAGGATCAAATTAGCAAAAAAGATGCTGCAATGCTAAATTTTGCAAAGCTACAAAATATTTTCGAAACATCTGCCAGACAAATACAATGGCTAGGAAACTTGATCACAGAAATGCTGGATGTAACAAAGATTGCAACCCGCGGGGTTGCATTAACCAAATCAACGGTGGATCTTTTTGCACTAACGTCCGAGGTAACAAAACGGTATCAAGAGCAATTTGAGTCGGTGAACGGTGCGCTAACCTTCGAAGGTGTTCCCTCAGAAGTTGAATGTGACAAAATCCAAATTGAACGAGTCCTTACAAATTTAGTTACCAATGCATTTAAGTACGGCCTGAAAAACCCAGTTTCGGTTGAATTACGTTTAAGTGGAAACTTTGCAGAGATCATGGTTGTAGACCAGGGTTTAGGAATCGCAGCCGGTGACCAGGCCCGCATTTTTGAAAAGTACGAGCGTGCCGTATCAGAAAATGAGATCTCAGGTTTAGGTTTAGGGTTATTTATTTGCAAAGAAATTGCCGAAGCCCATGGTGGTGAGCTTATTTTAAATAGCAAGCTTGGCGAAGGTTCCACCTTTACGCTTCGGCTACCCATTGGCTCATTCAATTTAGGCGGGAACGAAATTGAAACCACAGCTTAAGAAACTAAAAATATTAAAGCTCACTCAGAGCTTTAATTAATGAAGTCTCAAAAAGATCAAGGCGCTCTATATAAATAGGGAACTGCTGTGCCATCATTAAAGTTCGAAGCGGGTTAGAGTCGTTTTGAAGCTTTACACTGACCTCATAACTAGGATCGTCCAATTGCAAAATAAGTGATGCGAATGGAATTCGTTTCGAAGCCTCTAAATGCTTTTTAAATGCTGCTAGTTTTTGATGAAGTTTCAACACATCAGCATTTTTCAAAGGGTAATTGTCTTTCGTTTCTAGATAATTTTCTACAACAGATTCATTAATATAACCTAAATATTTAACAATATTTAATTGGCCGGCAGAGTTTTTCAAAGTATTTGTTTTTGGATCTACTTGAACTTTTGCCACAACGTGGGTCATTTGCTTGCCACCCTGGTTAACACCACTTCCAAGCTTAACTGCCATGAAAACAGATTTTTTATCAAATTCAGCCACGTAAGCAGAAGCTATCGATGCCGCAAATACTAAAGAAAACAGCAAGCCTAGATTTTTCATAAAATGTCCTTTGTTTTATTCAAAAGACTACTTTTCACTTTGCGGACCAGGTTAAAACAAATTCAGATTAGTTGATTGGGCTTAACCTACAGGTTGGACAAATTTTGTTAGACAGGCAGATGAGGTCTTATTTTGAGATTGAAAAAATATTATTTGAAATAAAAAACAACCGCTCTGGATTTCTTGCGGCTTTCGACAGCGCGTTAATTTTCTTATTCAGTTGGTCGTACAAAGCAAACACCTACAAACAATCCGGCAATTCAGTCACAGGTTTTTGTTGCCAAATGGCAACCGTGCGTGCTATAATTAATCATGGAAAAAGCTAAGATCTTGAACCGAAAAGTTAAACAATTGGGTATCGTTATTGTGGCTGAGCAGGCGGGGCTAAATAAAAGCACGATCTCTCGTTATGTCCATGGGCAGCGAGACTACTCTCTTGAAAACTTTGAGAAAGTGACGGCTGCCGTTAAAATCATCGAAAGCAGGAGTTTGAAAGGACTGACCAGTGCTCGTGAAGCCACCGAAAGAGTGGCGGCGGGTGAGAACTGGCAGATTTCCTATTTTGATTTTGTGGATTCATTTTTATTCGCAAAAAATCATCTTTTGGTCAGCCAAAGGCCTGTTGACGGGCTGGATTTGAAATCTTTAGCCCTGATTTGTTCGATGGTAATGCAGCTTTGTGAAGAAAATAAAGTTCAATCTCCAGAATGGGCAATGCTTAGTTTGGAGCTAGATGAGCCTTGGTTTATTTCAAAGTTTAAAAGTTTGCGGGCCATTTGCCTTGTGCAAAGTCCGCTGTTTTTTAAGCGAAATAATATTTTTGTAGGCGACGACTTTCTTAAGAGGGCTTAAATATGAAAAAGAGTGAAATTTTATTGGCATTTAAAAAATTGAACGCGCATTTGAAAGCCGATGGATCAAATGCCGAAATCTGTATAGTTGGCGGAGCAGTCATGTGCTTGGTCTTCAATGCTCGTGAGCAAACGAAAGACGTGGACGCTATTTTTCATCCGAAAGCGAAGGTTTATGATCTGGCAAAAAAAGTGGCTGCGGAACAAAATCTACCACCAGATTGGCTCAACGATTCCGCCAAAGGATATATTAACGAAAAAATTGAACAGGTCGAAATCTTAAATATGTCGAATCTCAAAATTTTTGCACCTTCAGCCAAATACATGCTGGCGATGAAGTGTTTGGCTTCTAGAGTAGGAACCAAAGACGAGGGCGATATTGAATTTTTGATTAAGTACCTTCGACTGACCAGCATTCAAGATGTGATGTCCATTTTGACGTCATTCTATGATCCCAAGCTGATTCAGCCCAAGACTCAGTATATGATCGAAGAGATATTTGAAATGTTAAAAAGTGTTTAAAGGTCCAGTAAAACGACTATAGGGCGCCGTTCATTTTGCGTGCTGGTGTAACCTTATAAAATAAAAAGCCAGTTTTGCAACTGGCTTTTTATTAAGGAGGGAGCGATGTTGAAACTAGGCAGCTGCAGCGGAGGTTTTAGTCTTCTTTTCCTGCTTACGAGAACCTGTTTTCTTTGTAAAATTTTCTGATTTTTCAAATGCTACTGCAAAAACTTCGTCTAAGTTATCGGCTAAGATGAAGTTAATTTTTTCTTTAAATACAGGCGGAATATCTTCAAGGTCCTTGGCATTTGCCATTGGTATGATGATATTTGTTATACCTAAATTCAGCGCAGCCAAACACTTTTCACGAATTCCACCCACTGGTAGAACGCGTCCTTGTAAAGTAACTTCGCCGGTCATTGCGATATCATTTCGTACTGCCGTGCCAGTCATAAGACTAACCAGTGCAGTTGTTAATGTGATACCTGCTGACGGTCCATCTTTGGGAATTGCGCCCGCTGGTAAATGGATATGAATATCGTTCTTATCGAAAAAATCACTAGGTATATTTAATTCGTCCATGTGGGCTTTTGCGTATGACATTGCAGCGTGAGCAGACTCTTTCATTACGTCGCCTAATTGGCCGGTTAACATTAAGCTACCTTTGCCTTTCATTTTTAAGGCTTCGATAACTAGAACTTCTCCACCAGCTTGTGTCCACGCTAGTCCTTGTACGATACCAATTTGCGACTCAAAAATCTTTTCATCGCGCATAAATCGTGGCGGGCCTAGTAATTCTGCAACACTTGTTGGATTAATTTCAATAAAATTAGCTTCTGCTAAAACAACTTTTTTAGCAACCTTGCGGCAAACAGATCCAACTTCGCGCTCTAGGTTTCGTAAGCCGGCTTCACGGGTGTAGCCTGCAATTAGAAACTTTAAGCCTTCGTCTGTAAAAGCGATATTTTCATTTGTAATTCCGTTGGCTTCGATTTGTCTGTTGATAAGATGTTTTTTAGTTATTAATAACTTATCATTTTCAGTGTAACCTGGAATACTGATCAATTCCATACGGTCACGTAAAGCTGCCGGAATATTTTCGACAACGTTTGCAGTGGCAATGAACAATACATTTGATAGATCAAAATCAACGTTTAAGTAGTTATCACGAAACGTTGAGTTTTGTTCTGGATCTAACACCTCAAGCATAGCTGATGCTGGATCACCGCGAAAGTCAGACGCCATTTTATCGATTTCGTCTAATA
>JANPNP010000403.1:0-2577 GCA_031427535.1 Bdellovibrionales bacterium
ATCAACAGCACCAGCGGGTCAACCGCCAGCGTTCTGGCCATTGCCGCGCGCTGGCGCATACCGCCCGACAGCTGGTGTGGGTATTCATCATAACGTTTTTCTGGTGCGGGTATTCCGACCAATTCTAACATGGCAACGGCGCGTTTTTTAACTTCGGCATTTGATAATTTTTTATTGTGTTGAGCAATTGATTCACTGACTTGATTGCCAATGGTAAAAACTGGATTTAAAGAAGTCATCGGTTCTTGAAAGATCATGGCCATTTGGTTGCCTAAGATATTTCGCATTTGGCTGTCAGACTTTTTTAGTAGGCTTTCATTTTTAAACAAGACCTCTCCGGATTCGATAATTCCGGGCTTTTGAATAAGACGCATAACTGACAGCGCTGTTTGCGATTTTCCGCAGCCTGATTCGCCCACGATACCTAAAGTTTGACCTTTTTTGACATTAAAGCTGATGTCGTCGACCGGATAAATGACGCCGTCTTCGGTGCGGTATTTGGTGCGTAAGTTTTTAACTTCTAAAATTAAATCAGACATCATACGTTTATACCTGATAGTGCAAACAATCAGCAAACATAAAAAATTAAATTAAGGTCTTTAGATCGCTAAAGTTTTTTAAAACATGGTCGGGATCAAAAATAGCAAGTTCTTCCGCAGTCGAATAACCATAATGCACAGCTACTTTCAGGCAACCGGCGGCCTTGGCAGATAACATATCCGGTCGGCCGTCGCCGATCATCCAGGTTGCAGCGGGATGGGTCTGGGCTTTTTCCATTACAAAACGCAGTGGCAACGCAGACGGTTTTCGCTCGGCCAGTGAATCACCGCCAATGACAGCTACCCACGGAAGGTGATGCAAAGAAAAGTGTTCTAAAATTTCAAGGGTTGGCTTTATATTTTTATTAGTGACGATGGCTTTGGCGCCGCTGTAGCCACTTAAAAACTCAGAAACTTCCGGGAAAAGTTTGGTGTTGTCGACCATGCTGCTTTCGTAAATTGAAAGAAACTCATCTACTTTAGTTTCGTTTTCTTTCGATTCAATTTTAAATTCAGGAAAAAAGTCGTTTACTAATTTTTTCAATCCGTCGCCAATATGTGAAACCAAGGTTGGGTAACTAACTTGTTGGCGGTTATGGTTACTTAACATTTTATTTATGGCTAAATGAATATCTTTTGCTGAATCTATCAATGTGCCATCTAAATCGAAAATCAAAAGTGGTAAATCTTTATTTATGGTCATAGACTACAATTATGAGAAAAGAGAATCCAAAAAGCTACGACTATATTGAAACTTTGTTACCACCCGAGACAAAGAACATGAAAGATTCTAGAAAATTTGCCGAATCTGTTGGTTTGAATGCCATTTCAATTTCTGCTGTCGAAGGACAACTAATTCAATTTATACTAGGTCTGAGTAAGCCAAAAAAAGTGGTCGAGATCGGAACTTTAACGGGCCTATCAGCGCAATATATATTAGCTGCGATGCCTGATGATGGAAATTTGTGGACACTTGAAAAATCAGAACAACATGCAGAGCTTTCAAAGCAAGCAATTTCAGATAAACGATGTCATGTTTTACTAGGGGATGCGCTGGATACGCTACCAAGTTTAGAAAGCAAAGGTCCGTTTGATGCTATTTTTATTGATGGCAATAAAGCGGCGTATTTAAAATATTATGAATGGGCTAGAAAAAATCTGAATGCTGGGGGTTTTATCATTGCGGACAATGTTTTTTTATCTGGCGCCGTTTGGGGCGATTTAACGGCCCAGAAATTTAATGAAAAACAAATCGAGGCTGTAAGGAAAATGAATTCAAGCGCTTTTGCAGATCCAAACCTTACCAGTGTTATTGTTCCCACTTTGGAAGGTTTACTGATCTGTCGTAAGAATTAGTTGCAAGGTCCGAAATTACCGACAATTCCTTCGGCATTTAGAATTTGTGCACCGTCGTGCAGGCAAATATTTCCGCGAAGTACCTTAACTGATTTAATCGTTGCACCGTAAACGTGAAAATTTCCCGTTTGCACTGTGACCGATTCAATAGTTTCAGCAAAAACGTGAGTATTTCCTGTTCCGCTAGAAATGCTTCCGATCGATCGTGCAGTTAAGCAGATATTTCCGGTAACGTCATTCATAGATGAAACATGATCTGCGTTAATTGATATATTTCCACGAAGTTGTTCGATACTAACATTAACAGCAGACCTAATTTTAATATTACCAACGACGTTGTCAATTCTAAGGTTTCTAACTGCATTTGAAACAGTAATATTTCCAAACTGAGACACCATTGACATATCTGACTGGGCATTTAAATCTATGCGGCCGACATCATTAATATTTAAAAAGTTTTCACAGCTTCTGCGGGCAATTTCTTTTGCTCGCTGTTCTGGAGGTAAACTCATGATGTCTTCAGGAGCGCCTGCGATAGGCTCAGCATCTGCATTACCATTCTGGTCAACGTCACCAACGTCAGTAGAAACTGCATTTGATTTCAAGGCGCCATCTAAGCTAGACATGTCGGCAACTTGAACTTTTGAACAGTTCTGGTACGAAAGTAAGATCACCAAGGAAC
>JANPNP010000404.1:0-3232 GCA_031427535.1 Bdellovibrionales bacterium
GTGTTTTGAATCCAGCGCAACAGTGATAACAATTTTTTTTGATGTTCTTTTTTTAAAATTGCTTGGTCTTCGGCTAAAAAATTATCGGCCGTTGGCTCGGACACAGCAGCAAATCCAAATGGGGTTTCATTTTCCTCTAAACAGCCCCACCGACTTAAAATAGAAACGGCTGCGTTGGCGCGAAAATCCCTGCGATTCTTAAACACCATTTGCTCACGTAAAAAGTCGAAGCCTTCACTAGCCACTTTTTGTGGGTGGGTTTTAATTAAATCGTAAACTTTCTCGATAAATTGGCGGTCCGGGTAAGCCCAGTTTAAAAAATCCATTTGAATTGTTAGATCATCTTCGGAATATAGAAAAAACCCCGATGCTTTTGCGCCGTCACGGCCAGCCCGTCCGACTTCTTGAAAATACGCTTCTAACGACGACGGAATTTCGTAGTGAATCACCGTACGCACATCTGACTTATCAATTCCTAATCCGAAAGCTGGCGTTGCTAAGATCCATTTTACTTTTCCAGTTAAAAACTGATTTTGATTTTTTTTCTTTATATCTGCTGGAAGATCGCCATGGTATTTTAAATACGGAATTTTATTTGAATGCAAAAAGTTAGCAGCTTTTTCTAATGTTTGAATCAGTGAAAAATAAATGATGCCGCTTTCAGTTTGATTTGCAGTTATTATTTCTAGCAACTTCTCGTTTTTTTCGACATCGCTGTAGGTTTCTAGCACGTTTAGCGAAAGCTCGGGCCTAGCTAAGCCGCCGAAGATAATTTCTTTTTCTTCATGCAGTTTAAACTGGGTCGTGATGTCTCTTCTTACGTCAGGCGTTGCGGTTGCAGTAAGACCCAGCATTGGCGGGTTTCCAAGCCGCTCGCGAAAATTTTGCAATCTTGAATAATCAGGCCGAAAATCATGACCCCAAAGCGACACGCAGTGGGCCTCATCGACTACAAATAATTTTATTTTAATGCCTTTCAGACACTGCCAAAATTCATCTTTCCGGAAGCGTTCAGGCGTTACAAACAACAGCTGGTACTTACCCTCGCTGACGCCTTTCATGCGAATCTGTTTTTCCTGGCTGCTAATTGACGAATTTATAAAAGTTGCTGCTAAACCAAAACCGACAGCTTTTTGTGTCTGATCTTGCATTAATGCAATCAATGGCGACACCACCAGCACAATTTCCGTAAATTTTCCCTCTGCTGTTTGCTGGCAAAGGCCCGAGTAAAACTGATACGTTAGGGACTTTCCAGCACCCGTCGGCATCAGCGCTAACAAAGATTCGCCGGTCATTACGCGCTCAATTATCTGCTTCTGCGGAAACCGAAAGGCGCTAAAGCCAAATTTTTGCTTTAACATCTGATCTAAATCTAGGGGTAAGTTGCTGTTTTCTGCCACTTTTGCAGCTTAAACAACTCGGGCTAGGAACGCTATGGCCAATTTTTAACTGGCGTGCTTAAAAATACTACACCCGCGACAATCGGGGCGACTGATTCGCCTGTCGAAAAACTAGAAACCGAATCAGTCTTTGCTCTGAAATGGAAATAATGTTACCTAAATACTCTTGATTCATTTTCTGAAAAATTAAGAACTATAAAAGAAGGATAGTTATGTCGAAAACATGGGAAATCTCGAAGGTTCGTAATATTGGTATCTCGGCTCATATTGACTCGGGAAAAACAACTTTGTCTGAGCGTATTTTATTCTACGGCGGTCGTATTCATGAAATTCATGAAGTAAAAGGAAAAGACGGCGTCGGCGCAACGATGGATTCGATGGATCTTGAGCGAGAAAAAGGAATCACTATCCAATCTGCTGCCACGCAGGTGCAGTGGAAAGAACACACAATAAATCTAATCGATACACCGGGGCACGTGGATTTCACTGTTGAAGTCGAACGTTCATTGCGCGTACTTGATGGCGCTATTTTAGTTCTTTGCGGAGTTTCTGGCGTACAATCACAATCAATCACTGTTGATCGTCAGATGAAGCGTTACAGCGTTCCGCGTTTGGCGTTTATTAATAAATTAGATCGTCAGGGTGCAAACCCATTTCGTGTTAAAGACGCTTTGGTTGAAAAATTACGTTTAAATGCATTCATGGCAAATATTCCAATCGGTTTAGAAGAGAAGCACGTTGGAATTGTGGATTTGATCACGATGAAAGCTTTCCAGAATGAAGGCGAAGACGGCGAAAATATTAAAGAAATTCCAATGCCTGCTGACTTAGTTGAACAAGCTAAAGAATATCAGCAACTTTTAATTGGAAAACTGGCTGACGTTGATGACGGCATTGCAGAAAAATTCTTAATGGAAGAAATGCCAACTGTTGAAGAGATGCGCGCAGCAATGCGTAAAGGCGTTATCTCGTTAAAGCTCGTCCCGGTTTTTTGTGGGTCAGCTTACAAAAATAAAAACGTTCAGCATTTATTAGATGCGGTTAATATGTTTTTACCAAATCCAACTGAAAAAATTGAGCACGCACTCGATCTGACAAAAGGCGAAGAAAAATTTCCTTTAGAAACGAACAACAACAAACCTTTGGTTATGTTGGCGTTCAAACTTCAGGAAACTCAGTTCGGTCAATTAACGTACATGCGCGTTTACCAAGGTACAGTTCGTAAGGGCGATTTCGTCATCAACCAAACGACTAAGAAATCTTTGAAGGTTCCACGTTTAGTGCGAATGCACTCGGCGAAAATGGAAGATATCGATGTTTCTTATGCTGGTGACATCGTTGCATTATTCGGCGTCGATTGCGCTTCGGGTGACACTTTCTGTGACGACAAAATTGAAGCGTCGATGCAGTCTATGCATATCGCTGATTCTGTTATCTCTTTGGCTATTGCTCCGAAAAACAAAGAAGGCTCGAACAACTTTACAAAAGCATTACAAAAATTTCGTAAAGAAGATCCTACGTTCCGTGTACACCGTGATGACGAATCAAACGAAACAATCATTTCCGGCATGGGCGAGCTTCACTTAGAAATTTACGTTGAACGTATGAAGCGTGAATTTGCGTGTGAAGTTGTTGTGGGTCAGCCGCAAGTTGCTTACCGTGAAACAATCTTGCAGGGTGCTGATTACGACTATACTCATAAAAAGCAAACTGGTGGATCGGGTCAGTTCGCCTCACGAGCTCGACATTACAGTGTGCGTTTATTGGGCGAGTAACGCGGATAAAACGCCCCGACAGATTTCTAGACGTTGTTAGTGAAATCAAGAATCGTG
>JANPNP010000405.1:0-13909 GCA_031427535.1 Bdellovibrionales bacterium
TAATGGATACATTAAGCAATGACGTTTCATTATGTGACATTTAAAAACCTATCTACGTTATGGCAGGCTCAGTTAAATAGAGCATCTCCCTTCTAAGGAGAGGGTCGCACGTTCGAGTCGTGCCGGAATCACCAAGTTCATCATTGATGAACTTGGTGACCTACAGTTTAGAACCCATCTTTTGTCCAGTATTCTTCGCAAAGTCAAACTCCGATATGTACGCCATAGACATACAATTGTATGCTATAAACATACATATGAACATATTAGCACAGCTTCTTTCAAGTCAGGTTCGCGCCGAAATATTTCGTTTATTATTTAACGGAAACAAAACGGCTATTCATTTGCGTGATCTACAAAGAAGATCGCAATTATCAATTGGTACAATTCAAAAAGAAATTGGACACCTTAAAAATCTAGATCTTGTTGTGCCCGAAAAAGACGGCAATCGACTTTATTATACGGCTAACACTAGTCATCCTTTGTATAAAGTCATTTGCGGTCTTGTTGAAAAGACATCTGGTGTCGTTGAAAAACTTAAAGAGACATTAAGTACCGTCGAAGGAATCGAGCTTGCTTTTATTTTCGGCTCATTCGCAAAAGGTGAAGAGAAATCACATAGCGATATCGATCTTATTATTATTGGCAAGGTCGGACAAAGAACTCTTTCATCCAAATTTAAAGAGCTAACCGAGCAAACTGAAAGAGAAATTAATCCACACGTTTATTCTGCCAAATCATGGAAAGAAAAATTAAAGAAAAAAGACCACTTCATAAAAAGTGTTCTTAGCGGAAAAAAAGTATTACTGATTGGAGATGAAGATGTCTTTAGCTGATTGGGCAAAAAATGGCTGGCTTCGCCCGCATAAAACATCCAAAGAAGAAATAGCAAATCTTTTAGAAATTGTTGAGCGTGATTTAAAAGATGCTTCCGCAAAAGGGCTTTCCGACGATTGGAAATTTGGAATTGCTTATAATGCAGCTCTTAAACTTTGCACTATACTTCTTCATAGCTCTGGTTACCGACCAGAAAAAAATCTAGCCCACTATCGAGCGCTTCAATCGCTGCCTTTGATTCTTGGTGATAAATACAAGTCAGACGCTGATTACTTAGATACTTGCCGCAAAAAACGTAATGAAACCGAATACGAATTTGCAGGGAACGTTAGCGAAGATGAAGTCATCGAGCTATTAGATTTCTGCAAAGAATTAAAATCTGCAGTTCTAACTTGGCTCAAGAAAAATGGAAAGGGTTCGTAAAATGAAATAACCTTTGTCTATTTTTGCCTCTTGATTATATTGTTTATAGAATTCCAGCTCCACTGCTTATTCATTGGCGACTTGATTCCTCGCCGATTCAACCAAGTCGCAATGGAATTCATAGACTGACCCGATTTCCATCGCTCAACAATTTCAAGTACTAACGGATACTCTTTCGGATGCCTCTGAACCTCACCATTAAGGAACCAATATCCATAAGAAGGTTTCATATTTCGCTTACCCCGAGTTCCCAGAACAAGCTGACCTTTTTCATTACGCATCGATCTCAAAGGAATTCCAGCACGCAAAACAAGATCTCGAACCTTCGTTTTCGAAAGATCTACGATTCTAGTAATTTCCCGCAAAGATAACCCTTGTGTATAAAGTTCGGCGACTTGAGCTAGATAATTATCATTATTACGAATCGCTAAGTGTATGAAATCATGAGGTTCACCCAACATTGCGTAACTGCAAGCTGAGGTCACCAGTTTTTTCGATTGCGTTTCCACCCGGTATATACGACTACCCGCTTAGTTGCATTTGCTCTAGATTTGAATCAACGAAATCCTTCGAATTATTTAGTCCGAAGGCAAAACCGACAAACGTCACCACCTCGTGCAATACAAGATTCAAGCTTGGCCTTCATACCCGTTGTTTTTTCGATCAAACTGATGTCAAAACTACAAAGTTCGGGATGCACTTTTGCAACTGAATGATAGACGCAGTTACTGGCTTCGATGATGGCGCCCTTGCGAAGAACGCTTTGCTTTAGCGCTGCTCGGTAGCCTAAGTCGTTCATTGTTTTAACTAGAAGTTCTAACACTTCATTCGAGTTGCGAGCATTTTTAAACTGCGGCATTAAACCGGCACTTACCTTGTCGGCCGATGCTGGCGGATCCGAAAGGTAAATTTATGTGGCCTTGCTCAGAATCAGGTATGCGGCTTTCAATTCACACTCATTCTATCGACGCTAAAACTTTCTTCAATTATTTCATTCAGGCGCTGACTGTGGATTTTGGTATGATCCTTTAACAAGCTCATGAATTCTAGATTGCTTGAGTAATGAAAACTTAATGCTTCCTTAGACTTTCTTCCAACCCAGCCCTGTGGCGAATAAAAACTGGATACTAATGCTAAGTGATATTCTTTTTTTTGCGGTCCTTGCACTTGATATCCAAGCACGGCATGCGCCGCATTTTGAGATGCGTAATTTGACGAATTCTGGGCGACGGTTCGTACATGATTCATGAACCCAGTGCTTTTAACTCCGGCGAACCCAAGCGCCAGCAATATTTTAAACTCAACACTTTTATGTTCGTTCAAAATGTGTGGATTCTCCACTAGAAAGAAATTAAAAATTTTCTGCCCTTGCTCGGGCGAATTTTCTGCCAAAAGAAAAAGAGTGTTTTCAAGCAAATGAAAAAGTGTTCGCGCCCAAAGATCAGGTTTTAAAAAACGCCTTAAAATTTGACTTACAGTGGCGTTAGAAACATGCGGCAAGGATGCAAGGGTATCGGAAGCATTTTCAATAATTTCGAAGTGCGAACAGCTTAGGTAAGCAAACAATCGGGATCGCAATAAAAGGCTATCTGCCTTTAAGATATTGAGAAATTGCAAAGTGAAGCCAGTTTGAAAGGGATCTGTTTCGCATGGCTCTGTAAGATAATCGGTTAGTAGATTTGTAATTTCTAACAAAGATTTTTGGGCTGCAGGATCCAAATTGTTTACCAATTGAATTATATGGGATTGCATGGACCACCTAACATTGCTGTGAACTCCGACCTGATAGGTGCGGGTAATTTTAACAAATTCAGATAATGCTTTTCGGCTTGGATCCTTCCATACATATTCCCATTGTGCAGCAACGGTGCTACTACGAATAATTTCGACATTATTTTCGACCCATTCACAATCCCCATGTCCCGGGCATGAATGGCCCATATTAAAATAGCCCTCGCCAAAACCCAATAATTTGATCAGCTCGCTATTAAAAATAGGTTCTTTTAAGTATTCAGAGCGTAAGCGGAAAGCAAAAAGGGCTGTGTAAAGTACACGGTGACTCATATAGCCTGGCTTGTATGAAGCCATTTTGTCTTGAATGCGTTGGAAAAAACTTAGCGTGCTGGCCTCGTTTGGTAATGGCGCTGCATAAAATTCGTAGGCTTCGGTGAAAAATCGGTCATCAAACAAAGGCTCAAATTTTACTCCCCACATGCCAATCAAAAAATCTTCAATAACGACTTGCTCTGCAGAAATTCCTTGCGCTTCAGCCATTTGATTTTTGATGATTTTTACGAGTTCATTTTTGAACTGAATCTGATCAGCATTGGCATGAAATGAAAAAGACATGATAAAGAAAGCAGTGCAAAATAATCGCATTAAAACAGTCATGCTGGATCCTTTCCCGTAGGGATGATTGGTCTTATATTAGTCTTTCAAACCATTCAACTATTTAACTAAGCCTTTGGTAGAATTTGCAATATTTTAGAAGATAAATTGAATTGAATTGCAGAATTTATTACAACGCTTATCGGTATTGACCTGAATAGCGGAACTAACACATTTACATACTTATAAAATGGATGGATGAATGTGGACTCGATCGAAATTGTGCCTTAGGAATGCCCGAGTTCACAGAACAAGCTGACTTTTTTCATTACGCATCAATCTTAAAGAAATTTCGGCACGCAAAACAAAATCTCGAGCCTTCGTTTTCAAAAGATCCACGTGACTAATCACCCCGTTTACTAATCGTATTCTTTCTGTAACCTGCAGTGACTTCGTTCTTATGCGCAGCAAAAGCAGCTAACACTTCATTTTTTTCAGTTTTCGGAACCTTAAAATGATCAAGAGTTCTTCCTAGCTCTGCTGCGACCTCATCAAACTCTTCGGGTGAAATTTTAAGGGTACGATGTGCTTCTTCTAAACCTAGTTTTTCTTTTCCTGGCTTTGTCGCAACAAACTTCATTGGACCACCTGTAGCTTCAGCAACCCAAGTGGTTCGCATGTACTTAAGGCCTGGCAATCTGTTTAGATTATTTGTATGCCATTCTTTTAGCGATGGATTTTTAGAATTTTGTCCAACGACGGGGTTTTTTACCACAGCGTCGCTGAAGTGATCTACGACTGCGGCAATACTGAAAATTCCGCCAAGTCGCTCGTAAAGACTTTGCTTTCCAGCGCCAGTCTTGCCTGTCGTTGCTTGCGCGAAACCCGAACTTGTAGCGAACAGAATTGAAATTATAGATACGCCTGCTAGTTTTTTCAAAAATGAATTATTTAGCCTCATGTATTTCTCCTTTTTTATATTTCTAAACATGGATTGCACTATCCGTACCATGCAAACCTGAAATACTTTGTGACTAATCATTACAATGCAAATTGACAGCTCTACCCCGGCAATATAACAATCTAATCCCGTAATTTATCCATACTTTTATACTGCCAATTCATGGAAAGAAAAATTAAAGAAAAAAGACCACTTCATAAAAAGCATGTCTTATCACTCAGTTTAACTGAACCAGCAAATGCACAGCGAGGAGCTGGTCCAAGCTCAGCTGGCGCTCGCTCCGCAGGTTCCAGCGCAGGAAAATGGCGGTTTGGATTAGCCGTGTCCTACACCTTGGGTTCAAAAGTAAAGTTTGCTAATGCTTCGGCTCCGCCACTGACGGGTAAAGCGGATTTTACTTTTGAAGATGTGCCATCTATCGAAATTGAAGTGCGAAACCTAAAAGCGAAATCTTGGGGATTTGTTGGAGCTATTGCTGCCGATTTTGGAAGAAAAATAAAAGATGGAAATTTAACGAATACTGCTTCAGGTGATTTTATATATATTGTCGCTGAAAAGGAAAAATTTCAAACTACGACGGTGCTGCTAAGTGCAGCCTACCGATTTGAAAATTTCTACATTCCATTCGGAATAAACTACGCCGCTTATAAAATTACTCCGAGCGGTGGTTTTGTTGGTGAAACTAAGGCGACAGGGGGCCTTGGCGGCCAAATCGGTTTTGGAAATTATTTTACCGACAGTTTCCTTTTCGAGCTTAGTTACCGAATGACAGCGATGAAGTGGACTGAGAATGTGGAAAGCTACGAAAATGGTTTATTAGCCCAAACATTCGTTACAAGTCGTTTCCTATTTTAACAATAAATTATTATGCTATTTCAGTTTCAGAATAGCTACGTCTTTCAATATCTGCTTTGTAAAATTAAAACGCTTGAAGGAAATATAATCGCACTGCACCGGAAATTTAGAAACCTAAGTCTGCAATTTTTCTGAATTCAAATAACTTACGCTGCTTTTGATTTCTTCTTTGTTTTCTTGAAATTTAAGTCTTGTGCTTTATCTATTGCCTGAGTACGTCCATCGATCATTATCACAAGACCATCAATCTGTGAATGCAAAGATTCCGATTGCGCAGTTAGCTGTTCTGACATTGAAGAAATTTCTTCAGACGCTGACGCATTCTGCTGGGTTACCTTATCTATTTCATTCATTGCTTTAGAAATATTGTTTAATCCACTAGCTTGTTCGTCGCTGGCTAATGATATACTGGCTGTAATCTCTGAGATTTTTATTATTGTAGCAACAATATCAGAAATAGATTTTTTCCCGAGCTCAGCTAGACTTTGGCTTGAATTAATCTGCGCAGTGCTAGTATGGATTAAGCCAGAAATCTCTTTTGCTGCTTGCGAACTTCGTTGCGCTAAGCTTCGAACAGCGTCAGCAACTACGGCAAATCCTTTTCCGTGTTCGCCCGCACGGGCTGCTTCAACAGCGGCATTCAATGCTAAAAGATTTGTTTGGAATGCAATATCGTCAATAATTGAAATAATTTCTTCAATCTGACTTGAACTTTTCGCGACAGTTCCGACCGCTAAGTAAAGATTAGACATATTTTCTTCACCTAATTTGGCAACTAGTTTTCCTTGTTGAGTCGTTTCTTGCGCTTGACGGGCACTTGCAGAATTGCTTCGAACCATGTTAGTCATTTCTTCCGTTGCTGATACCGTTTCTTCAAGCGAACTTGCAGTTTCTGAAGATCCGGCTGAAAGTTGTGTCGCCGATGCTGATAAGCCACCCGCAGCTGATAAAACTTCGTTACTGGATGCGGTTAAATTTTGAATCACTGTTCTTAAAACTTTCATTATCTGCATGATCATAAAAAAAACGATTGCGGTGAATGTCAAACTTACTAAAGGAATGATCATTCCAAGCGTATTATGCCAGATTCCATTTTTTTGGGCTTCTTTGTACGTATCATGGACAGATTTCTTTTGTAGCGCCATTAAATTATTAAGGGGTTTAAAAAATTTCAACTGAATAACAGGCCATTCATCTTCAAGCATGATGGTAAGTAATTTTTTATTATTTTCAGCGTATACTTTATCTAAACGGAATACAAAATTAGGAACTTCTTTTTCAAGTTCCTGGCTAATTTCTGCTATGCTTTGCGCACCTTCAACATTGATCGCAAGTGTATTTTTAGTCAATTCACGGTAATTCTTCCACATTTCAGGAACGGATCTGGAGACTTCCTTTAGGTGGTTTTGCGATCCAACGGTCGGCATCTGATCAAGCAGAACTCCTGCCATTCGAAATCGCACTTCCTTAAGGTGCTTTTCAATATCGTCTAAAATCTGTGAAGGCACAACTTCGTTTTCATAAACTAGTGCCAAAGTTTTAATACTAGTTTGCGTGATGTAAATATTCGCTGCACTTGAAATTATTATTAATACAGCGATTGATCCTAAAGCTAGTCCCAGTTTTATTTTTATACTACTGTTTCGAAAAAATGAAACTAGCCTCATTTGGATCTCCTAAATTTAGTACGTGTATTGCGCTAATAATTTATTCAACTGGAAAGCTTTTAGATTTCCACTCAGGAATTCCCCCGCGAAACCAAAAAATTGATTTATATCCACCTTTAATTGCAGTTAGCGCGGCCTTGTAACTTTTCCAACATTCGCCGGCATTACAGTACATAACAATCTTTGCATTTTTATCAGCTGGTAATTTACTTAAATCAAAACTATCAAGCTTGCTGTCGAAGTTTACATCTTTTGCGCTTTTTTCTTTATAAGGAATACTAACTGATCCTTTAATATGTGATTCCACGTACTCATTGGCGACGCGCGTATCAACAACAGTAGTGCCGCCAGCATCCATCATTGATTTAACTTTTGCCGCATCGACCAACGTAGCACCTGCTAGCGATGCAGGTGTTTCACCTGCATTTGCCGATAAAGATAGAAATAAAGTAACAATGGCTATTTTTAAAGTTTTCATAAGTCCCTTTCAAGGATTGGTTATTGAGATGCAAATTTACTTACATCTATTCGGAAAGTATTAATGTTAATTAAACGAATGAGTATATTAAACCAGACCTATAATAGCAAACTAGTTTATTCCGCGACCAAGGTCCCGAATTAAAATGGGAATATAACGATGTTGCTACCCATTGTTATCTACAATTTCTGAATTTGATCGAATAAAATTAATGCTCCCATAATTAAAACGAAAAAACCAAAACCTTTTTTAAGCGCTTTCTCAGACACTTTCTTCGAAAGTAAAATACCTACAAAAAGTCCAACAATTGCGATACTCGAAACCGTTAAAAGCAACTGCCAGTCAATATAAGCTTGGTGTTGAAGATCCCCGATAAAGCCAAGTAGCGACTTTGCAGCGATAATAAAAAGTGAGGTTCCTACTGCAATTTTCATTGGCATTCCCACAAGTAAAACTAGCGCGGGTATAATCAGAAATCCGCCGCCAGCACCTACAAAGCCAGTGATGCCTCCGACAATAAGACCTTCTAAAGAAATTAAAAGAAATCTATTTTTTACAGATAACTCTTTGGCTGCAGTCGACGATATTTTTTTAGTTTTAATCATTGAAACTGAGGCAACAACCATCAAAATGGAAAAGACCAACATAATCAGTAAAGGTTTTGAAATCGCGTGGGATCCAATAGTAAAAACAGGATCCGGCAAGTGCGGGATAACATACGCACGGGTTAGGTAAACCCCAACAAAACTTGGAACAGCAAAAATTAAACCAGTTTTAAGATCAACTTCGCCTTTTTTTAGATAAAATCCGCCGCCAACTAAAGCTGTAAGGCCTACAATAAAAAGAGAATAGGCAGTTGCCAAAACTGGATCAATTTTAAAAAGATACACTAAAATTGGTACCGTTAAAATTGATCCGCCGCCACCAATCATACCAAGCGACAAACCCATAAGTATCGAAGCTAGATAGCCGTAGATTTCCATAAAAATCTCATTTCTTTATGTGCATTTTCTTATCGAGCAGTCGAAATAAAAACATTCCTGCCAGCATGCTAACTACAAACAACAGTGGGCGAAGTTGAAAACTTGCAAGCGATGTGACTGCAGGTCCCGGACAAAAACCTCCAAGGCCCCAGCCAATTCCGAAAAGCAAAGCGCCGATTATAAGCGCCGGGGTGATTTCATTCTTCGTTGGCACATGCCAACTTGTATGAAGCAAAGGTGACTTTCGTTTTCTAATCAGTTTGTATGTTACAAAATGGACGATGATCCCACCGACCATTACAAAAATTAAAGATGGGTCCCACTTTCCAAACACGTCTAAAAAGCCAACTACTTTTTGGGGTTGTGTCATTCCAGAAATTCCAAGTCCGATCGCAAATACAAATCCCACCATAAGGGCTGCTAATCCATTTTTCATAAAAATACTCCTAGCCGTCTAAAAACAACAACAGCGACCACGCCAGCGGCAATAAAAATAATTGTTGCAACCAAAGAGCGTACCGACATGCGACTAATGCCGCAAACTCCGTGTCCACTTGTGCAACCACTACCAAGAATTGTTCCGAAGCCAACAAGTAACCCTGCGACTACCGTTGTCCACGTGTCTGCTTCCAGATTTCCGGAAAAAATATTTGGATTAAGCACCCTTAGCGCTAAACCGCCAAGTAACAAACCAATTATGAATAGAACTCTCCAGCCCGTATCGCCCTTCACCGGTGAAAGCGTTCCATTGATAATTCCGCTTATTCCTGTCACGCGGCCATTCCATAGAAGCATCAAAGACACTGCTATTCCTATAATAACTCCGCCAAAAAGGGCGTTGATCCAATCTTGATGCATAAATCCTCACTTTATTTAAAAAATTAATTTTTTTCGGTTGGTTGGTTTTGCTCGTTCCAGCGAATCATTCCACCAGCCATATTGATCGTAAACTTGTAGCCAAGTTTTATACTTTCAGCGGTTGCATTTCCTGAACGACCGCCACTGCGGCAAACAAAAATGATTTCTTCACTGCGATCTCCATTTTCCAGAAAACGTGTCAAATCAGGGCCAAGTGTAACTAGTTCTGCACCTTTAATATGACCGAATTCTGCATTGAATTCGTCCGACCGCCTGACGTCAATTACTCTTACTTTTTTCTTTTCAATCTGAGGTAAGTGGGAAAGGACGTCCTCACAGGTAACTTCTGGAATCGCATCCACAACTTGCGGATGTAATGTTCTAGCTTCTTTAACTTTTCCACACGCAAGATTTGCAGGTACGGCCTCGTGGATCTTTTTAGGATTTGCAAGTTTTAACTCGGCCATAATTTTCTTAAAATCATCTTTCGTTTTATCATCACCTAAACGAGGATTAAATTTTCTTTCCAGACCTATAGTAGATGATGTCTGTCCTCTGTAATCATGAGCGGGGTAGATGATCGTTTCGTCTGGAAATTTAAAAAGTTTTTCGTGAACGCTGTCATATAGTTTTTCAGATGACCCTTGCTGAAAATCAGTTCTACCGCACCCCCGAATAAGTAGTGTATCACCGGTAAAAATCATCCCTTCAAATGCATACGTCATGCAGGTATTCGTGTGCCCAGGTGAAGCAATGACTTTGATTTTTTTATCACCAAGCAGAAGCTCTTGGCCTTCTTCAAGTGGTATATCCACACAATTAACTTCGGCATTGCGACTGACAGCTGTTTTGGCTTGGGTTCTTTTTCGAAGCTCGCCTGCTCCCGTGATATGATCAGCGTGAATGTGCGTGTCTAGAATATAGATAAGCCTTAAGCCCAGCTCTTCAATCAATTTTAAATCTCGATCTACTGTTTCTAGCACTGGGTCGATAATCGCGGCTTCTTTAGATTTTTTATCCGCGATAATATAGGTGTAGGTTGAAGACTCGGCCTCAAAAAGTTGATGAAAAATAATGTCAGATCTCATATTGACTCCTTCAAGCTAGTTTACTGATTATGTAATAATTAATATCAAACAGTGATGTGCTGGCACATCATTTCTAGTTAAATTTTTAAAACTCATTATCTTGCAGCGCAATAAGCTCGTCTCGTTTTAAGATTTGAATAGAACGCCCATCTTGCCGGATAAGATTCATTTCTTCCAGTTCAGATAAAGCTTTAATAATTGATGAAACCGTACTTGCACAAAAATTTGCGATTTCCTGGCGGGTCCAATTGTGATCCGGATGCAGATCTTTCAGATAAACCAGCGCCAGAGCTGTGCGACCTAGAATTTGATTTTCAAGAATCATCACCTGATGGGTTTCGGACCTGCGAAGTTCTTTTGAAAGAACCTTTACGACATTTTTAAGCAAGGATGGATGCTTTTCAATTACTGACAGGATTATCTCTTTAGGCACAAGCTTTAATGTAGTTGGCTCAATCGCCGTTGTAGTGCCGTGATAACCTTCCTCGGAAAACAGGGCCCGATGGCCAAAAAACTGCCCCTGCCTAAAGAAACGAACCAAGTGTTCCTTTCCCGATGTTGGCCCAGCCAGCATAAGTCCTACTAGCCCTTGCTTAACAAAATAAATACCCCGGGGCTGATCGCCCTGACTGTAAACAACTTCACTGCGTTTTAGCGCAATTGTTTTTGACTGAGATTCGAACTGCCACTTGATTTCAGTTGATAGTTCGGACCACAATTCTTTCCATTCCATATGCACACCTTATTGGAACTAGGCCTGAATGGGTATAAATAATAGTAACTGATCCCTTATAAGGTCCCAGACCAACTTACTCCGACGCGAATTACATTATCATTCACTTGATAAGCTCTAATATATCTTTACCAAGCCGTTTCTGTTCGTTTGCCGCAAGCGGTACCTTAAGATCAACTTCGACCCAGTCTTGACCGTCGTAAACATGGGCATACAAGCGCTCTGCCTTGATGTGAAAATGAAGCACACTTTTACTTTTAAAATAAAAGCATCCTAACGATTTTTCTTTCAAAAAAGAATTTTTACGAATGTCAGACAATAGGATATTTAAATCCTTCAGGTGCTCAGGTTTTGCGTGCGCCATTTTTGCAGTTTAACTAAATTCTACTTCGAGTCAGCTACTACTTACAGCGCATACCACAATTGTTACCGAATAATTAATTTCGCAGCGCAAACTTACAGATCTACCTTTGCCGACTGGTGACCAAGGCGTTACAGATGCCGTTAATTCAGGACCACCGATCGAAAACAATAAACAGAATTTGTAACGTTAATATTTCCACGACATTTATCAACTACTACCGAAAACGAAAAAAAAGTGATGAGGTTCGCTCATCACTTTTCTAATGCTGCTTGTAAATTGTTTTAGCTTTGAAACTAGGACGACCTAATTAAAACCCTGCCCTCTCAGCAAGTCCGCAGGCATATGCAGGAAGGAAACCATTTCCGTAACCAAAACACGCGCCGTCAGAATCTCCTGGCGGCTTTATCCACAAGTAAGCGTCTACCAGGCCCGAAGCAAATCCCCGAGACGGTGTTCCCAGTGCGCGGCCTTCAGGATTACACCAGCGATCGCCCGGACCGTTGCCATTTCTAGAGGTATCGATAACAAAATGCTTTCCACCAACTAGTCTAGAAATTTCAGTGCCGTAATTAACGTTATTTGTAGTCCAGTCAAAGTTTGAAACGTTAAGCGCAAAGCCGTTTGCCTGAGCAATTCCTGCACGATTAAGCATATCTGCCATCACCGGCGCTGCGATCCAACCTGGGTTGCTCTTGCAATGTTCTCAACGTAACCAGGATAGGCTGCTGCCGAAGTGCCACCGGCCGAGTAAAGTCCACAATCGCGATATGGAATATTGTAAATCACGAAAGTCGGAGATGCCCCCATCTGAGTTGTTAGTTGTGCAAATTAAGTTCCTAAAAATTTTAAGTTAAATCGATTATCGTCGTCACGAAGCGACGATGATGTTTAACTTTTTTTCTGCGACGTAATGTTAGTCAATTTTGAAATTTCTTCCTAATCTAATTCATAATTAATTGAAATCCCAATTTGAAACGTCAAGCGTGAAACGTCGTTCTTCGTTCTATAAACAGTTTTCTGCTACTGTGTTGTTTTTAACGAGCATAGGATTTGCGTTACACAAAGCCAAGAGGTGTAAAATGAAACTGTTAAAAAACTTATCGGTCATGCTGTTGATCCCAACTTTGGTCTTAAATTCTGCTGCTTGGGCCCAGGAAGTCGAACCAAAGCCTGTAGAAAAAACATCGAAGATGCAAAAGCTTGTGAACAGCGCCACAGATCAGATTAAGACGATGAAGCTGGAAAAATCGTTTGAAATTTTCAACTATCAGAATTCAGGTTTTAATAGTCAACTTAGCAGTGAAATACGAAGCGAAACCTCATTAGGCAACAAGTACAGTGGTGTAGATGTATATCGTCTAAACCTATCTTACGTTCCATCGACATTCGGAAGTTCTGGAATTGTCCCATCAGCTAGCATGTCGACTGAGGTTACTTTTATTCAGCAATTTGAAGGGCGCGTGCCATCGGTTGTTAGACGTTCAAAAAACCCACTATCTCATTTACCGGTAAATTCCGAGCGTGCGCTTTCACTTAAGCCAGGTGACTTTGTGGCCTTCCGCGCACCAATGACATTTTCACTTGGTAAATCGTTCTCAGAACTTTTCACTAAGCAGATGGTTGCTAGTTTAAATTTATCAGTTTTCACGGTTGGTGAATTCGACGTTCACGTATTTCGTATGCCCGACAACCGCGTGCGTGTAAAATTATTTGCTCTAAGAGAAAAAGGCGTTACTGCCTCTGTAGGGTTGCACCTGTTTGCACCAGGCACAAATATCGCGTTGAGACTTTTAAGTCTAGACCCAGGATCTGTCTTTGTAAGTAAAAATAAATCTGAATTATTTGCAGTGGATTATATTTTTAATTTAAATGATAAAGACGCTGTGGAACAATACGACCAAGTTATGGGTCAAAAATATGCGGTATCGGGATTCAAAGCATTGAATATTAACCCCTTTGCGTCAGATGCACGGGTTAAAGACTTACTGTATAGCGACTTAAATGCGGTACAAAATATTTCTTTGCAAGACCATGACAAACCAACAGCAGAGCGCCGAATTATTCGCTTATCAATGGGTGAAAACGAAACCGATTCACTATCACGCGGCATGAAAATTAATCTAAAAGCGATCAAAGCACAAATCACCAGCCGTGATTCTGAAAGCAAGGTATCAATTTACAATGTAGAAGATCAGAAAAAGAACTATTTATTAAACACTCAAACAAAAGAACTTAACGCGCAATTTTTCTGGCTGTGGGGTGCAGAAAATCGTCAAGATTCAGGTCTTTTAGTTCGTGCAGACAATAACTTTAATCCGACAGACATTCTGGGCT
>JANPNP010000406.1:0-3397 GCA_031427535.1 Bdellovibrionales bacterium
ACGACACCAGGAAAATGCGCTTGATCTACTTTTGGCTTTACCACCTAGTTAATTTTGTCTCACTGTACATGTTATTCGTTAGCCAACTGATTTTGGCATTTCTTTAGCATTCCTATCAGCTTGTTAATACTAACCCTTCCAAGCAGGTGATTGAATGGATAACGTTGTAAAACTTATGGTCACAAGGCTAGCGAAATACGGCATAACTGTGTTGTTAGCACTTTTGGTATTCATTACAGGTACAGGCCAAGCTGAAGCCCGAGTTGGCTCTTGTACTGAAATCTTTAAAAACACCAGTCAGTCAAATCAAATTGAATCGACCCAGAAATCAAGAAAATCAAGTATTGCAGACTTTTACCCTTCATTAAATATTGAACCCTTGCAGCGTGACGCAAATACGCTAAGCCTTGCGCTTCATTTAGTTGATTTAAAAAATACTAAAATCGAAGGCAGAGGTTTTTTTGGTAAGTTGCAAAGTATTATATTTTCTCAAAGTTCACGAAATCTTAAAGTTCTGTCGCTGCCCGGGGATCACACAACAAAGTTTCACGGGCTTGTTGAAAAAGGTACTGAGCAAACTATCCAGTGGCAACTACCCAAGACAGCGCTAAAAATTCCGTACCGTAGAAAACTATCCGTTTTTTCTGGATTGCAATTAAGTATGGATTTTCAAGGTGATCTTGCAAAAACGTCTTTCGTGTTTTACGCCAAAAAAATTGGTGTCGATAACCCGGCAGAAATAATTAAATTCGTTGCACCAATTCCCACTGCTTTAAAAACGAGTTTGAAAAGCGACGAAGCCCCTTCATATGTTATTGATTTTGATAAAATGAAATCAGAAAAATTTAAAAATTTAACTTTTTCTGATTTTATTGCAGATGTTGAGCTGGTTGGTGTTGGCCTTTCTTTCAACGGTCGTGAAGCGCCACTTAAAATCAACGGTACTATATACGATAAAATGTACTTCATTGCTGATATTCCCAAGGCTGCTGCTCAGTTTAAGCAACATTTAAATAATATTACTGATTCACAGCTTGTGGATAAACTAATAGATGACGAACTACAGTTCTTAAATACAAAAAAGCTTCATGATATTGCTACTGTTTTGGCGAATACCCTAAACCCTGCATACCAAATCAAGCTACAAGATCCACTGTTACTAAATGCAGATGCGAAGCATGAATATCATGTTTTTCTATTTAAACTTTTGCTAGAAAATAAGTTTCACCTTTTGCAAATCGAACGAAAAAAGTTAATTTCATTTTTTGAGGAAAGACCAACGATCGTGTTTGAGCCGCTGACTTGGGTTAGTCCCAATGGCAATATTTATGCTAATTCCAACTCATCGACTAAATATGACATTGTCGTAGATGTTGCAAAACGACTAAACGACCCAGCACGGCAAAAAAAAACCACCAAGCTCGTTAAATCTGAAGGGATCAATAGCGTTATAAGTTATTTAGAAAATTTAGGCTACATAGCAAAACCACTTGAATTTGTCGAGCCCCACATCTTGTGGGAGGTTATTGCACCCTACCACAAAAATACTTTTGGGCGTTTTGTTATACCAACAGATGTGGACGCTTTCGGAAAAGATCATGGCGAATATTCCCACTTACTTCAAATGTACACCATTGTTGAGGGGATGAATAAAGAACAACTAGCAGATTTCAAGTCTATTTTTAAATTGATGCAAACAGAGCAATATCTATTTTCAAACATCTGGACCCTACTTTTTGATGCATCAGGCTCGGTAAGTGCGAATTCACCGCGGTACTGGCGCGACTTAATGGCCGATTGACAAATATTGTGTCCAATTGAAAAAACATTAAACACTTTAGGACTTCATATCGAATTACTTACAAGTAGGTTAGGCACCATTCTGGCAAAACCCTTTCAATGAGGATGTTGTAAACTGCAAAAAAGGGAAATTTATCCCACAGATTATACAGCGAGATAAATATATGAATACAATTTTAAAACCTTCAATTGCAAAAATTGCTTTAGCTATTTCAGCAATCCTTTTTGTAGCAACTTCTCAAGCAAGAACTATTTCAAAAAATTTAATTCCAGACCCCTATTCTGATTTAGCAACTGTCCGACTGATTATGGAAGCTCGTCCGTTAGCTTTCTTCGAAACTATCTATTGTGGGCAGCACGCAAGCACTCCTGGGAATTGCGCTGTTTATCGTTATGATGGCCAGTTCATGGAAAACATTCGTCTTGAAGGTACCTTAAAAAATGGGAAGTCTTTTACCCAAAAGGGAATGTATACGCTAGTCAGCAATTTATCTTCAAGACTTTTCGAAGGAGATGATTCGGAACAACTAGGCAACGATCTTTGCGCGATTGCTGAAAAAAATATTCAAAAAAACCTGCATCATAATTTTGGATTAAGAAATCCAATAGTTTGGAGCTCAACTAAAGGCATTATAGAAATTATATACACAAATGCTAAAAAAGCGTCTGACGATACGCTGATAGCCGGCATTGGCTTCGGTAATATGAATACGGGTCCACTAAAGCCAGCGGGAAGCCGTGCAGGCGGCGATGAAGTTACCGGAAAAAACTCCGTTTTTTGTGCCTATTCGAAAAATCCTGTTCAAGTTAATTTGCCAGAAGAGGCAATTCAGAAATACCGCTTAGGTCAATAAGTTTAAAAAGCACCTGGTTGAACCCAGGCTTTAGTAGCAAAATACTGCCTGTCTAAATTATTTAAGTTTTAGTTTTCTTACGGATTGTCAGCTTCAGAGAGTAAGCATAGCATTACCCCTGGAGCCTGAACAAGAAATGCAAAATAATGATATGACACAAATTTCGGTAGCTTTCGAAGAGTGTGTCAATCAGTACATAGCTGATCGTAAAGAACACATCATACCTTTCGTGAAGCGGCACTTTTCCTTACAGCAAACTATTGCAATTCAGAAACAAACATTCTTGCGGGACGTGTTTGCGAATCCGTTAAATAGTTTGTGGTCTATACCGTACTTAACTTTAAAAAAAATTATTGAAACCTTGGATAAACAGGGGTGGCGGCAATTTACGCTACACTTTTCGAAAATTCCCTCTGGTATTAAAACGGGGTATCAAAAGGAAATTGAAACTATTGTTGCCAGCAAATTTTTGCGCTGGAGCGCAGACGGCGACATACAAGCAAACGCGCTACTAAAAATAATGCATGCGCATCCAGTTTTAAAAAAGACTCTTTTTTCTGAAACTGAAATTTTACTGCCGGTTAATTCAGAATTTTGTGAGGTACTTGAAAATTATTCGTCGTCCAGAGCATCTGTCGCAGATCTAGCGGGATCACTGCTGACTTTAGCGGCCGGTTGGCTTTATTTTGGTGATAAGTCGCTTGGAATACTAGGCATTGGTGACCGTTTAGCCAGGCGCATGG
>JANPNP010000407.1:0-7608 GCA_031427535.1 Bdellovibrionales bacterium
TTATCTTCGCATCACCACTTAAAGAACTGCCGTCACTAATGCCTGATGAGATCATGAACGTGCGCTTAAAAAGTAAAATTGCTAAAGCAAAAAGCTGGCAAGCGGTCTGTATCGACTTGTTCCACCCCGAAATGGCTGAACAGAAGAAAAACTTGTATGTTTTAAATGGTACAACTGACGACGATATCGGTCCGTGCTTGGGGCAATTCATTTCAAAAGATATTTCCCAGTGGTTAAGTTTTATTGATTTTGATGCGGCCGAAGACACCGAAAACATTGGGCTGGTCTTGAAAAAAGTTAAGCGTCAGATCAAGCGAGCATTTCCAGAAATTGCTGAAAAAATTCAGAAAGAACGCATTTATGTTTCGTCGTCAATTTCGGGTGGTGAATTAAAACTAAGTGCGAACCTAACTTACCCGCACATTGCTAATTTGTGGATTGCTTCAGTTACAGCTGCAACAGCGCCGAATTTGCTTGGCTCGTTACAAACGGCGCAGATGATTGTTGCAGCGCTTGGGTTTGGTGCTGGGCTCGAACTTCGGCAAATCGAACCCTAAGCGTCCCCAACCGACTACTTCTCAATCGGAAATTCGTCACTGGGACAAGGTTTCTGATCACCTGAATAGGCGTTGTAGCACCCACCCTTATCGTTCCAAACAGTCATGAATTGTAAGGCTCGCCCGTTTTCTGGAAATTGTCCTAAACCTGGAAATGAATAACTACGCTGTTGGGTTTCACGAGGTTTATCCAAATTGCCCATACCACCAATAAAAATCTTATAGCCACTTTTCATAATCTTGCCGATTTTATTTATTCTTCTGAAACAATCTTCCTTGCCTAAAATATTCCCCTGACTGACAGTTAAAACTGTTTTGCTCTCATCCAGTACGTGCATCAAAAATAAATGAGCTTCTTTTATGTCTCCGGTGTAGCCCGTGAGATAATCACATTCGAGAATTACTCTGTCAGAAGAAACCAAAAGCTGAGTTCGTCCTTCAGTCTGAATGTCAACTTTATAAGAAGACGAAGCACAGCCTACTAAAAAAACTATGCTCAAGAATAAGAGATCATTTATTTTTAAGCTTGTCATAATTTTCCTTAAAATTCTTAAGGGCTCGCTTCTTTTCATCACTTTTACTTTTCAACAATCCCTTGTATTCTAAAATAATTTCTTCAGCGGTTGCAGATCGACCCAATTTTCCTTCGGCCAGCCGCTTCTTTCTATGAAGCCATCTGACTGCCATTGGTATGTTGATGTTCGGATCTTTCAGGTCTTTCTTGCGAATGTTGTTAAAAATAAAATCCTTAACTTCACCCTTCGGATCTTGAAGTGCCTTGAATGTTTCAGGTGTAATTTGAGCAATGCCAAACGCTATTTTGTTCTCCGGAGGATCTTCACGAAAACCAGACTCACTTGCGATTAAGGCCTTTACGACGTCGGGATCAAGTGGGGGATTAGCTTCAAACTTCTTATTAAAATAATCAGTCCACACAGCAATCAACTCGTCATATTTATCACTGTTTTTGTACTCAAACTTCTTTGGCGCGGGAAAGGTTATACCTTTACGATCATAAGTCTTGAAAACGGATTCAATTTCTTCCCGATCGAGATAAGTTCCTTTAAGTCGTCTTGGATGGCGATCCCTTACGGTAATTCCTGTTGGATTTTTTTGACTGACTGGAACATGCATCGGGTGTTCACGAACGATGACAACCTTTTTACGTTCCTTCTTTGCCATCACAGCTCTCGTGGCCATGCAGGGATTTTCTCTTTGGCAGCATTCTCATGGGAATCGAGCGTGCTTTGTTTTAGTAAAGCGTTTGCTTCTTTAAGAAAAGCGATATCACTTATTAAGTGTTGTATCTTGATTTCTTGTTTAGAAAGATCTCCTTTTAAAATTTGATTTTCTTTTAGAAGATCTTTCATCGTCATATAGTTGACTTAATCAAATTATTCTAACTTTGTCTTCAACAAACTTGTTCATAGTATAATATCTCACGTAGAAAACGGATGCGTTGATGTTCCTACTGGCCAGAATTTGGATAAGTTTTTAGTTCTATATGGTGGTTTAAATCACTGAAAAGCGGGGCTTACGGGGCTCAATTATTAAATTAAGTTACACAATCTAAATTAGCGCTTTTATATGCAAACTTGTAATCAACAGTTCTATTAAGAAGATTTGCCACTAGAATGCCACCGCGGTTTTTACACATGCTGTTCCATACGCGATAGCTTTGCAGAATTGCACTCTCCCAATCATTGGCAGAGCAGGCAGATACTTCTCTGCCATAAGTAAGATTTTTAATTTGTTCTAATAAAGATTTATCAACACTAGAAGAGTTAACAAAATAATCGTTTTGTTTTGCGTGAGCAAAAACTATCCCATAAATAATTGTCATTGCAGCTGTAGGTACTCATGAGTGATTTTTTTCTATGTGGTTGAAAACACTAGCTTTTTTGCTCAGGCCAAATTTGGCTTAAGTAACCCTGAATAAATGTACCAGAACGCTACACTAGCTTAAATCATTGATTTAATTTCACAAAACAGACGGTTTCAATAAGTCGGCGCCCGCCTTTGCTGATTGCGCCCACTTCAGAAAACTCTTAAGTGTTGGACCAGCTAGGTTCCCAGATTTATTCCCTTAGTAGGCACAATTTCGGCGGCTATGGTGCTGTATTGAAGTGAGAGTGGCTTGAAAAATATAGTGAAACATTGGCCGCCCTGCGGGATTTTGCTTTTAAGAAATCTTAACGGCGAATTTATTTCCAACTACAAACAATCGCCAAGCAAAAGAATGTAAAATTCTAGTTGGTCGCTAAAAATAATTTCAGTGTGCTTAGCGTATCGTTAGCCTTAGAAAGATCGTCATTTGATAGTTTTTGTACTTTGATTAATTCCTGGATAGCACTTTGGCAAGCTGTTGCTGAGGCGATCCACTTATCTTTCGCGAGGCGTGCACTCAGCGGTGCGCCGAACGGAGGCTTATAAGTCATTTGATCTATTTCACTCAGTGGAGTTTTAAAATAAATCGAAATCGAATAAAGTGACTGTGATGGCGCGCTGGCGAGCCAGTCGATCATAAGAAGCGGGCCCTCGGGTGCAAAAACATTTCTTACATAAATCAAAAGCCAGGGTGGCGGTCGCAAGACCATTTTGCCCGCCGCCAGATTAGTTTCATATTCTGCAACGTCCTTCGCGTGTTCGATCTTCCCCTCCGGAATCATGAGCTTTATCAGTTCCAGGGTGTCTGAAGTGATCAACCCCGTTTCAGTAGAATAACCAAATAGAAAAAAATTTCGAAGAGCAGCACTTGCAGTCGGACCCATACGGCCAACACTTTCATTTCCTTCGAATAGAAGCTTTAGTTGATCGCGCGCATTTTTTCTCTCCGCCTCGGAGTAGGCATATAGCCCCCAATCAACAACTGGTGCCTTCAATATTTCCTTTAGGGCGACTTTAGTTAACTGACTTGCAGGATAAGGGGCAACCACATCAGCTTGTTTGACCTTTTGTTTTTGAATCCCGTTTTGAAGCGTAGAAAAAAGCCCGCTCGAAATCGTTGTCGCTTTTTTCGGGACTAACTTCGTATCCAAATATTGCACGAGCCCCAAGGCTGATACGACTGTTAAAAATGAAATCAAGAATGCCTTAAAATTTTTTCGCAAGAGAAAGGCGCCAACAATGACGAAAATAAAAATATAAAGTGCTAACTGAACAAAACTCCAAACGACACTGAAACCGATGGCGATATGCGTTGGCAAATATTTAAAACCAAATAGCAAGATAACCGTTTGGGTAAGCCAAGCGGTTAAAGCAAGGAAGAAAAACGTCGTTCTCCGATGGCGAACGAAACTCAATTATTTTCACGACGTCTAGCCTTTTTTCTTGAAGACGGCTCTAAGTATAAGTCTCAAAAGGAATACAAAAACCAGAATTCCGATCAACACAGGAATTGCCTGTGGCAAGAAAATATTATTCATGGAGTCCTCATTTAAAATTAGAGTTAACAAGCTTATCGAATCATTAGTGTTTTGCTACGTACATAAAAACCTCGGTTGATGCAGACTTTGGGCTCGTCTCGATCAAGGTGCCGTATAAAAAAGCAATCGTTGTTCGCCAATTATTGGCGCCGCAAATGCGGAATCAGAGTTAACATATAAAATGCCGACTACGAAAATTTTAATTTTAATCACTCTGTCCCAAAACTATTTGGACCACTGTCTGACCGAAGGGGCGCAGTTTAACCCCTTCCTAAAATTCACAAGGCTATGCAACAAGGTTCAGTCTTAAAAACCTGAGCTTTACTTTAAGCCGTTTGATTAGAAACCTATGCAACTCTTCATTAGTCTAGTCCTTACCCCACTTTTTGTGAATTCTTCTGGTTATGCTAGTATAAAGTTATGAATAAAATTTTTATTTTTATAATTTTAAATTTGTTAGCGTGGAATTCGTCAGCACAAGTACCAAAAAAATATGGCTCATGTACGATAAAAAATGAAGTTTTTGGTTCCGTTGAATTTGTTTTTGTTGATAAAGGCGATGGAGTTCTTTTTGTTGAAGGCGCAAACTTAAGCCACCCGCTTGCCGTGACGAAAGTAACTGCACCTGTTTTTAAAATGAAAAATGACCGTTGCGTTTACACGTACACTAGTAGTGGCAAAGAAATAACGATCGATCGCGATTATGAGACTATTTCAACTTCAACCAAAAAACTAGGTGACTGCAATTTATCGGCGGCTAACAAATGTGCTTCGTCAAAAACAGATCCCCCGGCACCTGCTGTCAAAAAAGAAAAATACCCGGCAGTAGGCTCTACACTTCTTTTATAACCTCAAAACTTTTGTAAGACCCAACAATCGCGTACCCAATCACATTTTTTGCGCTTTAACTTTCGAAGGAACAACGATCGTCTTCGTTTTAAGTTAAGATTACTTTATTTAAGATAGCTTTTAAAATGAAGCGTCAGTACGTAGGTTCGTATCAAAACAATATTTTTGATTTAAAAACCAAGTTAAGGGCTTTACAGGAAATGTTTGCCTTTAGTCTTTACAAACGGTCACCGATAATTTAATTATAGTTTATATCACCCCTGCTCTTTCGGGAGTAGGGCGCAGGCTGCCGCAAGGCAGCCTTTGCTTTTTCTAAGGATCCACACTTGCTTCCAGTCCAAACAAAACCTCGAAAGAAAGCCCTAATTTACATCGACGGCTTTAATTTTTATTATGGCTGCTTAAAGGGAACAAAGTTAAAGTGGGTCGATCCTGCCATAATAGAAATACTGTAGAAGTACGAAAAACAGAGGAAAAGGGTTCGGATGTGAATTTAGCAACGCATCTATTGGTTGACGGGTTTGAAGGTCGATTTGATTGTGCGATTGTTATTTCGAACGATTCTGATTTGATGTTGCCAGTTAAGACCGTTAAGCAAAAGCTTAAAAAATTAGTTATTATTTTGAACCCACATGGGCATAACAGCATTCAGTTAAAGAAATACTCTCACGTCCATAAGCAAATAAGAGCCAATAATTTGGCTGATGCGCAGTTTCCGAATCAGATAACCGCTGCCAATGGCGATTTAATTACTAAGCCAGCGACATGGTAGAATCTTAAATCTGGACAGTGAAATCCCATCGTGCACTCCCTACCATTTACTACAACTCTATGACGTTGTTTTCATTTTGTTTTGCCGCTGTAAGCTCCGCAGGAATGACGTCTTTGTTAAGCTCTTCATGCTTCAGTCGAAACTGAATCTTGCGCCATTGGGGCCGGCAAGAACAAAATAAACCAAGTCTATCAGTAGATTCTTTTTCGTCACGGCTGACGCTTTAACCCCGCCGTTGCGAAACCATTTAATTTCACAAAACAGAGGGTTTCAATAAATCGGCGCCCATCTTTTCCGATTGTGCCCGCTTCAGAAAGCGCTTGGGTGTTGGACCAGTTGGGCCCCCAGATTTATTTCTTTTCTTGTCAGGTATCTCTTGGGGTGATAGTCGGTTGACATGTATACTTCACTTTATTTTTATCGTGTCCCTAAAATGAATGCGGAAGCTTTCCTGTTAGTTCAGAAAAAATCCGCGGAACTCTATAAAAAAAATGGTGCTATAGAAGATTGGACATTTGGCCCCGAGAATCTCCATCCAAAGTATGGATGTTCTTCATTTCTTAAGGAAATTTCGATTAATGAAGGCGAGCAGTTGTTCTTTTCCCTTAGCTTATTCAAGGATAAAGAGGATCACGATAAAATCATGGCTCTTGTTGATAAAGATCTGGCGATTGAAAAACTATATGACCAGATTTGCGGCCTAATCGACTTATCCAAAGTTATCCGCGGGGAATTCAACCGACTTGTGTAAGTGGCTTCAAAACCCCTTCTTAAAATTCACCATGCCGATCATCAAGGTTCAGCTTAAAAGCCAATCCTATTTGGTATGCCTCTGATTTTACGTAAGTATCCACATATATTTCCAGCACGTCAAAACACCTTACACTTCTTTAATAACTTCAAAACCCTTGTACGAACCTACGACAGCATAGCCAATTACATTTTTTGCACCTTTTAACAAAAGCTTCGCAGAAATTTCGTTAAGCGTTGCGCCTGAACCAACCGCATCATCAATCAATAATACATTCTTCGCCTTAATCTTTATAGGGACTACGATCATGGTTTCACGAGCGTTCTGAATACGTTCTTCTAATTTAGAAAGTGATTTTTGCGCAATTGGAACATCGCCGCTATACACTTTGATTATTTCAATTTTAGGTAGATCCAACTTAAGATTCTTTTCTAGCTCTTTCAGAAATGGAACTTTTCTAGGAAGCGAGTGGGGCGCCCAGGCGACAGCATCAATCCTTTTGGACTTAATCAGTCGCTGTAGTTCAGGGGCTATAATTTCAGAAATTTTTCTTATAAGAATTTTACTTTGTGATTGCTTGCCGTTAAGCAAGTACTGGCCCATCTTTGTTTTGCCAAATTTTACAAGGCTGTAAAAATCATGATAAAATATTTGCTTTAAATGATTTGTCGCGAATACTTTGTTGAACCTGTCAGTGGCGTCTATCAAATGATGCGCATTGTTTTTATGGCTTTCCGCTTCTTGCAGAATTAGCAAATACTCGGTGATACATTTTTCCGGGCTTTGCATATTTCGCGTGCTGCGCATCCAAGAAATAAAGCCATCTAAGCCACTTTCGATTTTTCCAACCGGAGTTATATAAATATAGCTCTGATCTAAAACTTTTTTCTGCTCTTCAGAAATGGTGGTCGTTGTCGTGGCCGGCTTTTCGCTATTTAGGAAATAAAATACTTTTGGTGCGCCTCCCCGCTTCACAATAACTTTTTCGGCTACAAGCTTGTTAAGCGCTCTATGGATTGCGGCTTGAGTCAGCCCCAACATCTGCACAAGTTCTTTTACTTGAATCTGGCCATTTTTCCTAATGATTTCAATGATCTGTATTTTAGTAGGGGTCCCGTGCCTGCCGTGGCTAGTTTGGCGTTGCCACTGGCGTTGATGTGCGGTGTCAAACCCGGTGCGGCGATGACGCTGCCGTGGCTGGTTGCCGCAGGCGGCTATTCCGGGGTTGAACACCTTTGTCTTGTACTTTGCGTT
>JANPNP010000408.1:0-3122 GCA_031427535.1 Bdellovibrionales bacterium
CCCCACGCTTGCTTGATGGCCGGATCGTTAAATAAAACCGAAGGTTCATCAATGACTTTTAAGGTTTGGTCTTTAACTTGGCCTAAATCTAATTCGCGGCCTTCAATGATTTTCTTTTTTTTAAGTGACTGCGTTTGTCGATCAGGCTGCGTGGTTGAAATAACTTGGTATGCTGTAAGCGCGGTACAAAACACAAAAAATGCGCCCACAACTGCAGTAGATAAGCTGATGTTTCTCATACTTATCGTGTCGGCAATTTAAAACGCGTTCTGTAAGTTAAAAAATGGGTTTAATTCTTAGCCGAAGTGTCTTTTTTTGAGTCATCCCAATTTAAAAATTCAGCCGGGAAGGAGTGCTCATCGTCTCGTTTTGAGATGCGGTCGTAAAATAGCTTATTTCGTGCGATGAGTTTCACGTAGGTTCTAGTTTCTTCATACGGGATCTCTTCTATAAATTCTAGTATGTCCGAGCGATTTCTGGTCTTTAACCAGCCACTCAGCGCTCCAGGACCTGCATTGTACGCAGCGGCTACAAAGGTCAGTTGACCGGCTTGTTTTTTAATTTGTTCCATTAATTCGAATGATCCCAACTGGATATTGATTTCGGGGTTGTACAAATCCTCGGGTGCTTTGTAGACTACGGAAAACTTTTTTGAAAGCTGTTTGGCCAAGCGAGGAATCATTTGCATCAATCCCATCGCATCAGCAGCGCTTCTGGTTTTTTCATTAAATGCAGACTCTTGCTTCATGATCGAGTAAATCAGTGCCTGCGGAATAGCGGTTTTTTCGGCCATTGTTTTTACTTGGTTATGATGCGGCTGTGGATACAGAAACTGTCCGTAGGTAACTAATACTTCAATACGTGAATTGTTATCAAGTTTTCCGAAACCTGCAAACAAGGGTAAATAGCGACTGCCTTTGTCGGCTAAATAAATTCCCAAATTAATTTGGTATTCAGGTGACCGACTTAAAAACAGAACTGATTTTTCTGCGATGTCTAGCTCTTGATATTTAATAAGTTCTTGAAAAATTAATTTTTCTTGCGGTTTTAAAAAACTTAGTTCCAAGTCAAATGGAAATTTCTTCTCGAACTTTACTTTTGATAATGCAGGCATTTTGCGGCCAAGCTCGTGGAAGGCAACAAGACCATAATAACCAAAGAAATCGCTTTCGGTGATAGCTTCTAAAACGGCTTTAGCTTCATCTTTCTTATCTAATTTACTAAGGCATCTGGCGCGGTAAAATAGGGCTCGGGAGCGTTCACTGATATCAATCGTTGAATCTGCCAGAGACTGAAACGATTTTTCAGCTTCGGACCACTTTTTTTCTTTAAGTAAAATCCATGATTTAAGCCATAGAATTTTATCGACAGTAAATGTCGTGGCACGTGGCTTAAATTCTTTTACGTCGTTAGCAGCCTTATCATAAAGTAAGACGGCTTTTTCCATATCAATTTTTTCTTCGGCCATACGCGCTTGAATATAATAAATTTCTGCTACCGAAGAATCCTTTAAAATTTCAAGTGCCTCGGATAGAATATCATGGGCCTGGCTCATTTTATCTTCGGTCCAATAGGCCCGCGCTGTCAGTTGTGCTGCTTCGTAAAAGTGAGCCTGGGATTCTGCAGTTTTCTTTTTCTGTAATTCCTTTTTTGCCCATTGATGCATATCACGCGTTGTTTTTATAAAATCGGTACGCTTGCCGCTGTTTTTTTGCTTTCCTCGCAGTTGCTTGTACGCACGCAATTTATCAGCTGGGGATTTGGCAATTTTAAGGCGTTGTTTAAAATCATCTATACTTAAACTAGCTGTCGGGGCGGGGACATTAGGATCTAATTCGTCAATTTGTTCCTGGTAAAAGCGTTTTTCAAGATCGCTTAATGTTTTCATGTCGAATTTGTAATCGGGGCACCGTTTTTTAGCAACTAGCGAAGCTAGGCCTTTTAAAGCGAAATCTTCCTGTTTTGTTTTTTCAATCAGTACGTCACAGCTCCAGGTCGATAGTTTGCCCGTGACCACTACAGCCTTTGTGTCATTGGCAGCAGATGCGGCTTCAGAAACAGCCGATGTGGTGCTGGGTTGGGTGCTGCAAGCAATTAAAAATAACACGAACAGAAACGATTTTTTCATGTGGCAAATTCCTTTTTAGCCTTACCCAAATTTTTTCTGAGAGGTGGCGTAAAATCAAAGTGTAAACGCTTTTTATCGTTTTCTGTAAGTAAGGAAACTTCGACTTTGCCGCCGTTTTTAAGTTTACCAAATAAAATTTCATCAACAAGCTGCGATTTAACAAGCTGGTCTATTTTTCTAGAAATGGGCCGGGCACCGTACACCGGGTCAAAGCCAATTTCAGCCAAATAAGCTGTGACCGCTTCGGCGTAAACAAGTTCGATATTTTTTTGCGCTAGCGACTGGCGAAGCTCGGCCAAGAACTTTTCGACCACGTTTTCGATCTGAGCTTTTGAAAGCGAATTAAAGTAAACGACCTGGTCTAGGCGGTTTAAAAACTCGGGCGCGAACGTTCTTTTAATGGCGTCTTGGCTAACGCTTGTGCGGTCGCTAACCCCTAAACCCATGGTTCCTTTTGCAACATCTTGAGCGCCTGCATTTGAAGTCATAATCACAATAGTATTTTTAAAGTTCACAGTGCGGCCGTTTCCGTCTGTTAACCTTCCGCCATCCATAACTTGCAGTAAAATGCTGTAAATATCAGGATGAGCCTTTTCGATCTCATCCATCAAAATTAACGAATACGGATTTTTACTAATCACTTCTGTTAACTGTCCGCCTTGTTCGTAGCCCACGTATCCCGGCGGCGCCCCCACAAGTCTAGAGATCGCGTGTTTTTCCATGTATTCACTCATGTCAAAGCGCTGGAAATGAATTCCAAGTAAACGTGCAAGCTGTTTACAAACTTCGGTTTTACCTACACCTGTTGGCCCCGCAAATAAATAAGATCCCCACGGCTTTTCTTTGTTTTCTAATCCGCTACGCGCAAATTTGATCGACCGCACCAGCACATCGATGGCTTCATCTTGACCAAAAACTACTGTTTTTAATTTTTTATCTAAATCTCTCAAATCTTTTAAATCATTTTGATTCATGTCGCTTACCGGAACCCCCG
>JANPNP010000409.1:0-2598 GCA_031427535.1 Bdellovibrionales bacterium
GCTTTCACGCCGGCCGATTTCAGCCTGACCTAAATTTTTCTGGTTTCGAAGGGCGGCATCGAAAGCCGCACGTTCATTACCACGTTCCGCATTAAATTGTTTGCGTAGACCGTCAATTTTTCCCTGTGCCTCGGCTGTTGCAGCAGTTAGCTGACCCTTAACTGAACCAAGCTGTCCTTTAGTGTCTTCTAATTGACCAGCGGTCGCATCCAACTGATTTCTGGTTTGATTAAGTTGTGCGTTGGTAGCGTTTAACGCCGAACGTGATTTTTGTAATTCCGCCTGGGTCATACGCTTTTGATTTTCAATCGCAGCAACTTTACCTTCAGCTTCGGCTTGCAACTGTTTCATTTTCTGCTGGTAAGCCGCCTGTGAAAGTTTAGCCCGCTTGTACGTAGCTTTCAGTTCTTTCACGCGTACTGCTAAATTATTATTAATCTGTCCAATTTGCTGATCTTTATTTTTAATAACTGATTCTTTTTGCTGAATGTCGTTATTAAGTGATCCAATTTTTGAAGTTTGTACCGTTATTGTTTCATTTTTCTCGTCGATGACCTGGTCTTTTTCAACGATCACTTCATTACGATTGGTGATTTTAGTTTTTGCAAAGCTGTTGGCGTTTATAATATTACGCACTAACTTTTGATATTTATTAAGCGCTTGCTCTTTTTGTTCATTTTCGCCGGCCTGCTTACGAAGTTCGTCTTTTTCACTTTTAGCTTCTTGTTGCAGTAACGTCAGCTTATCCATCAATTCATTGTATTCGTCAGTTTCGGTTTTAGAAGCTTGATTTTTAATGTACTGTTCTTTAACTGATTCGTAAGTCGCTAATTGATTTTGTAAATCTTGAATTTGTGTTTTCATTTTCTTATTTTCGTTCGCATTATTTACTCCGTCCGCACCGGAACGCAAACTTGCGACCACGTAAAGCAGAAGAAAAATAGAAGACAGACCTAAGAATAAGTCTGAATTGGAGGTCCAAAAGCTTTCGCCCTGAGAACCGTCGCCACTTTTTTTGTATTGAAACGACATAATTTCCTATCCTTTGTTACATGTCGTTAACGGTCGATAACAGGAATTCATTAAGTCTTAAATTACAAAGCAGGACGTTTGGTAGATGAAAATTAACAAAAAAAAGCCCGCCTGCACTATTGTACAGGTGGGCTTTTTGTAAATTCCCAATTACAACAAACTATGGTCGAGTACCGATTGTAACTTGTCCTGCGACTTGCCAGAAAATATTTTTTGCTAAAGCACCGCCAGATAAAATAGTTCGCCGGAAGAATTTGCGGGTGATTTCACTAAATTATAACGTCGGATTCAGCATTCAAATTCAACTTCAGAAAGTATGCACGCCTTTTTTAAGCAAACTTCTTTTACCTCACTCTGTAACTGTGCACCTTATATGCTGCAAAGTTTCCGAGTATGGATAAATGGGTTTAAACAATTCGCCGGTAATTTCTTAAGAATTTAGATTAACACCGTTCTGTTACAAACTAGACCTAAAAGTATACAAAAGGTCTAGCACTGAATAGCTTATTTGAACTTGTTAGACAGCATTTTGGCTGCATGTTTAAATATTTCACGATGTTAAAACTGCGACCTTTTTTTTATGGCCTTGCTGAACTAAGTCCCTCAGCGATTGATATTTTTCTAAAAGTTTATTTGCTTGCCTATTTTAATCAGGTTTTAGGCCTATCTGCGACACTAACCAGTTTTGTCATTGGCGCAAGCGTCCTGTGGGACGCGCTAATAGACCCTTTGATTGGTGGCATAAGTGATCGCTACAAGGAAAAATATGGAAATAGAAAATTAATACTATTTATTGCGGGCGCTGCAATGGCTGCAATTTTTTTTACGCTTTGGCGCATCCCGGTTGGCAATCACAATTCGTCTTATGTTTTATTATTTATCATTAGTGCCGTTCTAAATTCGTGCATCTCTTTTTTTTCGGTGCCTTATTACGCTATCGCTAACGATTTAGAAAAAGATAATGATAAACGCAGAATCTGGATAGGCTGGCGCTTAGTGTTTTTTAATGTGGGATCGCTGATCGGGCTTTCCGTTCCAGCTTATTTTTTAACGCAAGGTAAAGTGTTGTTACCCCAAGAACCGCTTTTTTTGTTGTGAACTGCGGCTTAGGTTTAAATTCAACTTTAGCACTTTATTATTATAAAGAATTCCTTAATTTCACCCAAGAACAAACCCAGCTTATACTGGTGTCTTTCTTACTTTTCTTTACGGTCTCAATTCCACTGTGGGTGATCCTTACCCGCTTTTTCACGAAAAAGAATCTGATCGTGTACGGCGCAATTGCTTTAGGACTTATGACGATGATCTCGTTTCCACTATTTTCTAAAGAAAATTTTTGGGTCGTCTTTACCGTGGCTAGTGCCTTGGGTGGCTTACTTGTTGGTGTCGCCGTGGTGATGGAAATTTACTTAGCTGATTACTTAAATGAAAAAGAACTTGAACTTAAGCAAAGCCTTTCCGGGCAGTTTCTAGGACTTTGGAAAATGGCTGCAAAAGTTTCTCGTGCCATAGCGATTGGACTTGCGGGTTCTTCAATTGCTTATTTTTTCTATATTAGCAACTTCT
>JANPNP010000410.1:0-9050 GCA_031427535.1 Bdellovibrionales bacterium
AAAAGATCCTTATCGGTATCACTTTGAAGAAAGGCTCCGATAGTGGTCATTGAAACCACTTTTAAAAACACAAATTTACCGACCATGGGCGAAGCTTCATTCATATCAGCCTTTTTTATTGCAACGTAGATTCAATATCAAGCACAATTACACCATGCTTAAAGCCCGCTTGTCAGATTTTTTCGCCAAACACGAGTCCAGTTTAGAAATTGCATTCTTTGTTGGAGGGTTTATTTTTGACATCTGGATGTTAGCAGCTCCGGATGAAATTATTTCTATCATTCAGCAAGCTAGCTACTTAGCGGTCATTGCAGTTCTAATTCACTTTGAATTATTGCACCGATTAGTTAAATGGCGACCACAGGGAATGATGATACGTATTTGGAATTACCGAACATTTATCATGCACTTTTTACTGGGGTCTTTGCTTAGCGTTTACTCGTTGTTTTACATTAAAAGTGCCAGCGTCTTCAGTAGTTTTATTTTTCTACTCTTTATCATTGGTCTTTTGTTAGCTAATGAATTACCTGCAATTAAACGTGCCAATGTTAGTTTTAAAATTGGACTTTACGTTATTTGTGTTTTTTCATTCTTATCGATTTTGTTTCCGATTATATTTGGATTTGTCGGGTTCGTCCCATTTATTTTTTCATTGCTGACAACGTTGGCGATACTTTACTTGCAATATAAACAACTAGGACGCGTTATCCCAGAGCAGCCAGTACTTTTTCGCGCGGTCATGGCCCCGGCCGGTTCTGTTATGATACTATTTTTTGTATTCTATTTTTTAGGTTGGATACCACCAGTTCCCCTAAGCGTTAAAACTCAGGGCGTTTATCACTTTGTAGAGAAAAAAGATGGCAACTATTTATTAAGTTACGAACGTGAATGGCCCTATTTTTTTCGCGATTCTGATAAAACTTTTAAATCTATACCTGGGGATAAAATTTATTTCTTTGCACAAATTTATTCGCCAGCAAGAATCTCTGATGAAGTGGTTATCCATTGGCATCAAAAAAATAAAAAAGACGACTGGGAACTTATGGATAAAATACCACTAAAAATACAAGGTGGTCGCGAACAAGGATACCGAGGCTACGCCTTTAAATCAAATTACACCCCCGGCGAGTGGAAAATTGAAGTGCGAACACGTTCAGGAATCGAAATTTCAAGGTATTACTTTACCGTGCAAACTGCTGCAGAAAATGACGCCAGAGCCTTACACATAATTACCAAGTAGTTTTATGATCGTGGTATGTATTTACCGGTGCGAATAGAATTAATTAACGCAATAACCTGCGCTGACGAATTTTCATCCAGCTCTTCGAATTCTACACCGCAGCCTACTGGCAAATTATTTTCAGATTCTTTTCTGATCCATCTGACAATCCCTTGACCTTTAATTTCAGCAAGGCCCTGATTGAAGCGAATGTGAAATTCGACTTTTGTATCCACTGCTGGCAATAATTCCAAATCCATACCCATGAAAAATCCACCTTTACCAATATTAAGTAAGTGTGCATCTTGGGCGTGCTTTAAGTTATCAAAGGAAACACTAAATTTTGTCTGCAGCGATTCTCGGAAATCGCGGGGGCGAAGGCGTTCGCTGTTGGCTGATAAGAATTTTTTAACACAAGCAAGCAAATTTTTAAAATCAAATGGCTTGCTAAAAACAGCTTGCACGCCCTTATCGTAAGCAACTTCTGCTGTAATTGTGCTGTAGCCGGTGATAAAAATAACTGCAGGTAGCGCTGCATTTTTTGCACGAATTGCGTCTAGCAATTGAATACCTGTAACTTCAGGCATCTGCACATCAGTCACAACCAGATCAATGTGTTCTTTTTCAAGTATTTGCAAAGCCTGCCGACCATTAGTAGCAGTAAAAACTTTATAGCCTGCCATTTCAAAACGTGTGGCTAAAATCTCAAGAAGATCAATTTCATCGTCGACCAGCAAAAGTGTATGTGAAGGTTCGCCCATTTTGTTCCTAACGTTTAGTTTGATGCACTGGCAAAATAATTTTAAAACATGTGTTCGGCGAATGCTCATCGAGAAACAGTTTTCCCTCGTGATCTTCGATAATGCCCTTAGAAATACTTAATCCCAAACCAGTGCCTTGTCCAGCTGCCTTCGTGGTAAAAAAAGGCTGAAAAATTCGCTCGGCTATCGCTGCATCAACACCGGTTCCGCTATCTATAATGCAGGCTTCAACTTTGTCACCAGTTTGTTCTAAAGTTATCGTAATCCATTTCATGTCTAAATCCGCAGTCGCATCAGCTGCATTATTTAATAAATTTAAAAAAACCTGCATAAGCTGTGTCGCCCGACCATCGACCACTATCGTTTTATCAGACGTTATAAACTTGATTTCAACATTCGTCGTTCGAAATTTTTCGACACAAATACTTAAGGTGTCTTCGATGATTGAGGAAAGCACTAACTGTTCAAAGGGATCGCTGTCACCATTACGAGAAATAATGCGTAGTCCATTTATTATATTGGCTATACGCCGACTGGTATCGCGAATTTTCGCTGCGACCTTTTTAACAGTGGCATATTGCATCTGGTCTTGGGTCAAATCATTAAGCATTTCAGCATGCGCATGTATTATTCCAAGTGGATTATTAATTTCGTGAGCAATACCGCCAGCCATTTCCCCCAGTGCTGACATACGCGCAGCACGTGCCATCATTTTTTGCTGGCTTACAAGTGCTTCTTCGACCTGTTTTTGATGGGATACATCTCTGAAAACCCAAATGCGGCCGATGTGCGAACCTAATTCATCCGCAAGCGGAGCGCTGTACCGGTCAAAGACGCGACCATCTTTCAACTTAATTTCTTCAAAACTTTTTTCTAGTTGATGCGCATAAAGATAGGAAACGCGCTCGAAGTATTCGGTGGGATTCATTAGCTGATCCGCTACAAATTTTAAGGCCCGGTCATCTGATTTTTGCGCAACAACGTCAGCAGGAATCTGCCAAAGTTCTAAAAACCGATCATTATAGGAAACAATTTTTCCATCCGGAGAAACCACCAGTATTCCATCAATAATGGCATTAAGGATAGTTGCCTGTGTGATTTCCATAGGATGTTTCCGCTACCCGCTTAATCTTTAGTTTTTAATTTAGAATCGTGCTCTTTGATAAATGATTTCAGTTCATCAGCAATGCTTAATAACTTATTCCACTGCTCTTTGTACAAAGTTACTGGAAAACGACCCATTCCGTAAACTGACAAAGCACCTTTTTCGCTTACCTTCATTGTTAGCGTGCCACCAGATTTTTTACTTTTTAAAGCTTCATTTTCGGCTTTAAGACGTTCAATTTCTTCTTTTAATTGATCAGACATATGACCTCAACTTTCAAAGTAAATCGTAGTGCATCAACCCCTGAAGCGCAAGGTTAGGCCCTTCAAAAAATAGCGCAGCACCTGGTCACCACACGCACGGTAATTAGGATGATCTTTTTTGCGTAAAAAAGCACTCAGTTCAGAGCGTCCAACGCGGTACCCGCCTGTTTCAATAAGCTGATGCATATTTTCTTCTTTAAGCTCAAACGCTACCCGCAGCTTTTTAAGTACCGTGTTATTTGTCACTGGGATATCAAGCGGAACAGGTGGCTTTGTTGGATCGCGACCGCGTTTGAAATAGATCAACCCATCTAAAAAGTGGGCCATAAACTGATCATCACAGGGCTGGTAACCGGGCTCGTCGTCTTTTAGTAAATAGGTTCGTACTTCTGTTAAAGGCAAATCAAAATCGGCAAGCTTTGCGATCTCGATAATTTTTTGGTCATTTATATTTAACATGTACCGAATACTGCGAAGAACATCGTTGGTCATCATCCGGTTTTTCTATCACATTTATCTTGCCGTAGGCACTGGACTTACCTATAAAAACGCTTTGCACGAGGGGAAAAAATGAATCTATTTCTAGTCGGAAGTTTGCTACTTTTTGCTGCGGCATGTTCGCCCGTTCACAAAAATAGCCTTTACAGCGAAAACAAAGCACAAGGAATTATTGGCGGTAAATACGTGCCAGAGAATTCAACTATCGGTGCCTCAACGGTTGGCATTTTTGATATGGAAAATCAGTCTGCTTGCACAGGTACGCTGATCAGTGAATCTGTTATTATTACGGCTGCCCATTGTTTAACAACGAAACCGCAAAATTTACGTGTTGTTTTCGGCAATGAACTTTCTGCGACGCTTAACGCCCGAGAGCCTGACATTCAAAGCGAATTTGTTCGCCGCGCCACAGCGATACTTTCACATCCGGCCTACACCGGCGACGAAGAAAAACCTTCGGAATGGAACGACATTGGTCTCATCCAATTTGCTGGCAACTTGCCAACCGGATACAAACCTGTTCAATTTCTTCAGGACGAATTGCTATTAACCAAGGGCACTGAAGTGACAATGGCGGGTTACGGTGTAACTCATGTGCAGATGGAAAACATAAATGAAAAAAAATTTCCTAACTTAAAAAAAGCAATCGAATCCGGCGACATCACGTGCGAAGAACCTGAAGCCGGAGAAAAGCTAAAATGTTATAAAATTGATTTTCAAGGTGAAGACGATTTGCTAATGACCACTGCCATTTTAGAATCGCTTTTGCCAAGTGAAATTCGCTTGGATGAATCTAACGGACATGGAACCTGTGTTGGCGATTCCGGAGGACCTGCTTTTATACAGCACCAGGGACAGTACTATTTTTTTGGTATCACGAGCCGTGGCAGTTATGCCTGCGATAATCATGGCATTTATACCAATGCGCTTTATTTTAAAACGTGGATCGATGATTCACTAAAACTTTTCAAAGCAGGGCTTAAATGAAAACTTTTTTCACCGCGCTTATTTTTTTAACTTTCAGTGCTTTAAACACGCAGGCCCAATTTCCGCCGCACAAAGAACTAAAACCCGAGCAATTAAGTTTAGATTTTCTAAGCAGTGAAGGTAGCTTTTGGCATGACTGCACCATCACGAAAGGTCTGCAACCACACTCGTGGACCGCAAAATGCCAGGATCATGAATTTGGCTTGCACCTTTTACTTAGGGAACTAACGTCTGCGACAGAAACCACCTTTGAACTTCACTACTGGGCCACACGAACCCCAAATCCACAGGTAAGAACCCAATCAACGTGGCTTACGATCGAAAACAATGCGAAAATCAAACGCATCTTAAGTTACATCGGCTTTGATGAAGATTCAACGCAACTACGTCTGCAGATTAATTTAGGTCAATGATGTTTTTTATAAAAAATTTGCTAACAGTGATTCTTTATACCGGAGTGGTCATGGCATCGGCTACAAGTTACGAACATCCACGCAGTCAGTTGCAAAAACTTTCTAAAAATAAAGTTCAGCTTTGGGTCGTAGGTTACATCAACGCGAACTTAGAAGATCATGTAAAGGACTTAGAACTTTCTTTTGCTAATGGTGCTGACGCAATTGTTTTTGAATCTAGTGATTACAAAAAATTAGATGCGCAGTTAGGTGAAATTCGCAAACGATTTCCAAAACAGGTTATCGGAGTTAATTTTTTAGGTTCTGATACGAACCTGCACAGCTTTAAGGAAACCTTTGCTTTAGCTAAGAAACACAAATTACAAATTGCATGGACTGACTTTTCAGGAATTGACCTGATCAAAGAAGCCCCCGAAGTAAGTCTGCACCAGATCTTAGCCGAAAAACCAGCCGACGTTTTTTATGTCAGTGGCATTCACATGAAATATTCAACCTTGATCGACAGTGCAAAGCCCATTGAAAAATCAGCGACGCAGGCTATGGGATGGGTTGATGGTATCGTCATTACCGGCCCAAAAACCGGTGTACCCACTGACCCGGAAAGAGCGCGCAGGGCTCGCTCGGTGATCGGTGATTATCCGCTAGGAGTGGCATCTGGAGTTTCTGCCGAAAACGTCAAAACTCTTTTACCGTACATCGATTACGCTTTAGTTAACTCAAGCATTGCTGATAAAAATCACCGTGTTATTGGTGAAAAAGTAAAAGCACTTCGCGCGGCCATGGATGCCAAGTGATTGAAGCCACTGGCTTGGTGAAAAACTTTAGAACTGCCCCCTTTAAATGTTGTTAAAGGACGGCAAACCAATCAATCGTAAGTTGTGATAAAAAATATAAATAGCGATGTGATAGCTTAAACAAGTCGGTTTTTTCGTCGTATTCCATGTTCTTCTAAATAATCGATTTATATTTGCTCGAAGCATGGCTGCTGTGTGATTAAAAGAAAAAATTGGATCAAGTCCTATTGCTTTCAGCTCGCCCTGTCCGACGACGCAGCCGCGCCTACCTTTAAAAACAGCGTGTGTACTTTGTGGAAAATATTTTCTTACTGGCAAAACGTAGTGTGGATTCATATCAGATTTAATGTTCGGATTATTTGTTGTCACGGCTTGCATGCTAACTAATAGCTCTGCCAAGTTCTTTTTCCGATCATCCGGGCGATAACCATATTTTTTTCTAGCTCGGTGGCTTAGATGACCTTTTGCTTTCATACTGGACACTCGGAAATCTATGATAAGTCTGGTTTTATCCTCGACAGCTAAAGTTATTGATAATGGTTTCATTTTTGAGTGTTCGAATGACTCCACGTCGTCAAAAATAAAATTGTGAATTTTTCTATCAGGCAAATGTTTTTTGATTTTCATATCAGCCATACAGATTTGGCCAAGCACTAAAAATTTTCGTACAATCGTTTTTTTGTTAACTGATAAGATCTTAGCCATCCGCCTTTGCGAGGCACCACTAGCGAATAGTGAAAATACCAAATTGTTTATGTGTCTTTTCTTTTGGTATTTAAATGGACTTAATGATTCGGTAGAAAACGAAATCTTACATGATTTACAAAAATATCGCTGTATTCTAATACCGTCTGATCGCCTTAAAAATTGTCCTGCTTTTATTACAGCATGATCTGTTGTCTGGATTTCGGACTCAGTGGCGCACTGTTTTCGATTTAAACTGTAACTACATTCCATTCCAATAGGAAATAACAAATTTAGAGCCAACCGTACTTGGCTAATTAGTATAAAAACAATTTAAGGGGGCAGTTTCCTAGTTGCACCAGTTGCTTGGTACTATGAGACGTTGAATGTCGCCCGCGCGAAGTAGTAGGAAGTCCTTTGGACTTGAGATTCGAAATCGCTCGGTCTTTTGTGACTGCGGCGAGATAACGACAACTTGCGCGTTGCCATTATAATCCGTGCGCAAAATTCCGTTTGCGTTCTTAAGACTCCAGGTTAAGTCACGATTAGCAAGCGGAACCAAATCGTCTTCGGAAATCTGTCTAACCACCGTTCCCTCAGAATCACGACACATTAATTTAAAATGAATAACCACGAACACTTTTTTCATGCACGATTCATTTGAAGGATAACCAAAGCCAACTTCGCACGTGTTAAACACTTTTTCGGCGTACCCTAGGCTTGAAATATTTCGGTCCAAGCCCAGCAGCCTTTGTATAGATGGGTAATCAATTTGCGGTTCCGAAGACGTGTTTTGCTTCGACATACTTTGGCGCTTTTTGTTAGGCTCTGGTTCTTGATATGTTTTTACCGGAACACTTTCGCAGGCCAGCAAAAAAATAAGCGGAATCAATACAGTGCACTTTTTTATCATTAGGTTTGCGGTCATTTTTAACTTCATAAACACTAGCTTCGCATTGAAGACTGTGACTTCCAAGGCCAGGTCGAAAACCACATAAAGACCCAGTCGAAGGCCAAAAAGAAAGACTAGGCTCTGCCTTTACATTGACTTACATATAATTTACACATATCTGTAAAGGTAGAGGATATAGCATGGCCACAGCAGAAAAAATAAATGCCTTACGGCTTATTTTGGGTGAACAGAAAACCGCTGTGCATAAAGAATTTTGGCAAGCGCCTGCTTTGCCATCCGGCATTCCGCGCGGAGTTATCGTAGAACTTTTGGGCTGCTGTAGAACCGAGTGGCTTATTCAATTTCTGGTAATGCATCCGGAATTTAAAATATTTTGGGTGGAAAAAGAACAACGTATTTTACCAACGGCGCTACAGCAGCGGGGATTAGATTTAACAAAAATTACTTTTGGAACTTTCGGTAGTAATTTGGTCCAGCCTATTCGACGAATTATTCAAAGTCGAAATTTTGAAGTGATTTTAGCTCCTAATTTATTTACCGAAATAAAAGTATTTCAAGCATTTCAAATTTTTACTGAAAAATCAAATGTGACGCTTTTTTTATTTGGCGATAAGGTGGCCTCGACCGCATGGCCTATTTCTTTACAGCTAGATATTAATAAAAACAATCAGGGTGGTTTTGTTATTGAGGTTTTAAAACAAAAGCATGGGAAATCTGTATGACAGTGGCGTGTCTTTTTTTTACGGATGCAGTCTCATTGCAAACACTGCAAAAAATAGCCGAAGCCCTGATGCGCTTAAGTCCACAAATTTGCCTTGGCAATTCGGCTTTATTTATTGAAATAGGAAAATGTCACCGTCTGTACACACCCCAGGGTTTTTTGCTGCGCGTGCAGGTTATTTTAAAGCGTTTTAATTGCAGCGCAAAAATTGCTTTAGGACGTGATATCTCGGATGCGCTTGTTAAAGCCAAATACAGCATTCAAACTGTCCACGAATTACCATTAACAGCCCTAACAGATTTCGCCGATCCGTTTGGTAAGGATTTAGTTTTACAAAAAAATGTACAGAAAATGATTTCGGCATTTACACATTTAGGCATTAAAAATTTAAATCAGTTTATGCAAATTCCTTTATCTGAATTGGTGAACCGCTTTGGTGCAGTCAGTGTGCTGTGCGTACAAAAACTACGACATGAAATTATTGAACCCTGGCCTTTTTGGAAGCCTGCAGATGTCATCTTTGAAAAAAGTGAATTCCCGTACTTTGACTTTTACGGTGAATTAGAACCCCTTTTATTTAAACTTAAAGAACAGCTGGACCGTATTTTTCAAAGACTGTGGGCTAGAAATCTGCGGCTGCAGCGGCTGCACGTGCGGGTTTTTTGCGAAACCAATTCACAGAACCAAATCCC
>JANPNP010000411.1:0-4556 GCA_031427535.1 Bdellovibrionales bacterium
CCTTCTAATATCTGAATACCACAATGCGAAAAAAATTCTGTAAGTTGCATAGCCAGAGGGGCGCCACCACTAACTGCGAACAACAATTTACCACCGAATGCTTTTTTAATTGGTGCAAATGCAGTTTTACAAATAGTTTCATACTGAATTAGCAGGGCCCACGGAATAGCTTGCTTTGTGTGGCGGTACTTAGCAACTTTGGTTGCAATTTCAATTGCCTTGTTGAAAAGTTTCTGTTTTAAGGGCTGGGTTTCGATTTTTGCCAGAATGCTTGCATAAACTTTTTCGAATATGCGAGGAACGGCAATGATAAAGTCAGGCCTAATTTCGCTTAAATTATTTTTTAAAGTTTCTATTGATTCTGCAAATGCCAACGTATGGCCGTTGTAACAGTTGCCCCACATTTCGGCACGTCCCATGACGTGTGCGTAAGGTAAGAACGACAGTGTCGTGTAGTTCGATTTAACTCCGACGGCAGAAAAAATTTCACTAACTTCAGATACAACAGACTCATGGGTAAGGATCACACCTTTGGGCGTGCCAGTTGTTCCCGACGTGTAGACCAGCGTAGCTATATCGCTAAGTGTAATGCTTGCGCACGATTCTAAGAAAAAGTCTTGGTCCTGCTGACTTGCAGTATCGGAATAGTCAAAATCTTCAAATGATTTAATTATGACTGGCGTAACAAAGCGATTTTTAATTCGTTCAATTTGTTTTACGTAATTTGTGCCTTCGATAACTAGCATTTTTAATTCGGAGTGATTTATGATATACAGCAAATCATCATCACTTAAATTTGCATAAAGCGGAACTGACACGCAGCCAAGTCCGACAATAGCCATGTCTGTAATGACCCATTCCCAACGTGTGGCTGACAAAATACCAACATGATCATTTTTGCGTATGCCGAACTTTTGCAATTGCTCAGCGGCAGAAACTGTTCGGTGCAGATATTGGGTCCATGAAATGGAATTCCATGCATCAGCAGTTTTAAACTTAAGAGCAGTGCCGGCCGGACGGTGTTGTAGGTCGATGAGCCATTTGCCGATCGTCATTTGCGAATAACTTCTGGGGTTCGGCCAAGAATTAGTTCTACATTTTTGTTTTCGCCTGCGCGAAGTTTATAACGAAGTTCATCTTTTTGTTTTGTAATCGGGTTGTAAGCTCGAATTACGGCTTCTGCATTTGCTAAAACCGTGTATTTCATAACGGGTGCTTTTTCCGTAAGTTCTTTGCCGTTAACATAAATTTTTGTCGATGGTCCGCCATTTAATAAGTAAATATTTAAAAATGCTGCCTGTGCTGCTGACTGCAACGTTGCTGTGACTCGGCCAGTCTCACTTAAGTTTTGCTTTGTTTCGTAAGGCAGAAAACCATCTTTTCGTAGTACAATTACTGTTTCTTTGTTGGCGGTAATTGAAATAATTGAAGGTGTAATCATGGCGATATCCTTGCCATTTACAAAGATTTGCGCCCCACTTGGCGAACTTGTAACTGAAAGCTTAACAGATGCGGTTGCCGACATATCAATTTGACCAAGCTGATTTTCAGATGGCTTCTTCGTCATTAATAGTTCTTGTGAACTAAACTTAAAATTAGTTCGATATCCCCAAGCCCCACCTGCAACAAGCAATGCAAAGATCAAAAATTTTAATGTGACTTCAACGAAATCAGTTGAGTTATTTTTCTTATAGCTTTCCTGAGTCATTTGCGTGACACGGGTCTGATTAACAGCAGTCTGCCCATTAGCTTTCGTAGCCTGCATACCTGTGTTAAACGGTGAACGCTGGGTCTGTGGCTTTGTGCCCTTACCAATGTTGGCGCCCAACACTCCATCTAAATTAATTTTAATTGCGGTCTCAGCTTGTTCCGGTTCCTGAGGAACTTGTGGCAAAGGCACAACTGTTGAATTTTCAACTTTCATACTTGGCGGTGGCGCAGCCGTAGCTGTCGCAGTTTGAGTGGTTGTTACTTCGCGAACACCGAATTCGACTTTAGCATATTCAATTAACTTTTCACGCGCTTCATAATACGGAATTTTAAAAGATTCCTTTAATGACTGACTAAAATCCTGTGACGAAAAATCAGGATACTGCATATTTAAAAAACGATTTAAATCACGGTGAAGATTGGCTGCTGTTTGATAGCGAACATTACGATCTTTTGCTAATGCTTTCATAACGATACGCTCTAGCTCTTGAGGAACTAAAGGGTTCACTTTTCGTATCGGAGGTATTTGACAATCACGAACTTTTCTTAAGATTGCCGCTTCATTGCTGCCGGTAAATAGGCGGTCGTTGGCTAAAAGTTCCCATAAAACGATACCAATCGCAAAAATATCCGTGCGCGGATCTATCAGGGCACCTTCGGCTTGTTCGGGACTCATGTAACTAAATTTCCCTTTTAGCGTTCCAGCTTTTGTTTCTTCTTTTTCGGTCTCGGCTTTAGCAATTCCAAAATCAATGACTTTAACTTCGCCTTCGAAGGAAATCATAATATTCTGAGGGCTCATATCGCGGTGAGTGATATTTAACGGTCGACCAGAATTGGCATCGACACAGCGATGCGCATGGTCCAAACCCGCAGCGACTTCTTTAACCATAAAAATGGCTTGATCAATTTGAAAACTTTTATTGCTTTTCTTAAGCTCGTTGATGACTTGGCGTAAATTTCGTCCTTCGACGAATTCCATCACTAAGTAGAATTGCTTTTTCTCAATACCGAAATCGTAAATTGAAACCACGTTACCATGATTTAAATTAATCGCTACTTTGGCTTCGTCCTTAAACATTTCAATGAATTCTTCATTACTAAAGTATTGCGGCAGAATGCGTTTAACGGCCACAAACTTATTAAGTCCGTTAGCAACAGCAGACTTCGCTAGATACACTTCGGCCATGCCGCCCGCGGCGATTTTTTCTAAGAGCACATATTTACCAAACTTTTCGTATGGTTGCTCGGGCTTTGATGACATGAATTTACTACTCCTACTTGCAAAACATCGGTTTAAAGATGACAATTCTTGATGAAAAAGCGAAAGGATTGGACTTTGAAATGGATTGGCCTGACCGGAGGTATTGCTACTGGAAAAACCGCAGCTAAGAAGCTTCTTGAAGCTTTAGGTTATAAAGTTGTAGATGCTGATATAATTGCTAGACTGGTCGTTGATCCAGCCCACCAAGGCTATCAACTGGTTGTGTCTCATTTTGGGAATAGCATACTATCGCCTGAAGGTGCCATAAATAGGTCAGCACTGGCCGAAATTATTTTTAAATCAGACGCGCAAAAAGAAAAGCTGGAAGCATTGCTGCACCCTTTAATTCAAGCTGAAGTTCAAAAGCAAAAAAAACTTCACCAGGAAAGTGGCCAACGGATCTGTTTTTATGATGTGCCTTTGTTATTCGAAAAGAACTTGCAGCAGCAGTTTGATTTTACAATTTTAGTCTGGTGTGATGCAGAAACTCAGAAGGCTAGACTAAAAGCTAGAAACAATTTAACTGACCAGCAAATCGATGAGCGCTTACGCGCACAAATGCCTTTAAGTGAAAAGCTACCCTTGGCAAATTTCTGTTTGGATAATTCAACGACGCTACATAATTTAGATCTGCAGGTAAAGAATTTGATCGGAAAAATCCTGTGATCTGGGTCTAGAATGTCTCAAAATGTCTCAGATTGACTCAAGTTTTTTACTGAAATGTCGATAAGCTAGGTATGAAACGGATTTCATACAGCGCAAGATGCGCCTTTTTAATTTTAAGTATATTTAGCGCAAGTTCGCAAGCTAACAACGAATGGTTCGAACTTTATAATAACACGCGTTCGCTTGGTATGGGTGGTTGCAGTGTCGCTGTCAGTAGTGACGAAACCGCATTATATCGAAACCCAGCCAATCTTGGTAGTATCCGTGATGTTTACGGAACTTTTTTCGATCCTGAATTTGAAGCCTCATCTAACTTTGTTCAACAGGTTTCAGCCAGTTCCGATAGCGCCACACCAGAGGCGAGCAGCACGGCGATGAACAACAGCGTGTCGTCGGCACGCTGGATCACCACCAGCGGCGCCATGCCCCACCACAGTCCGGAAGCGAATAAGGTCAAGAACAAAAACCACGGCGGACCACGGCGCAAACCGAGGCCCTCGGCATCAGGCACCGCTAGCCACCAACGTGCGGCCAGCACCGTGAGCAGCGCCAGCCACCACCACAAGGCGTGAGGCGCCATAGCGAAATGAGCGAAAAAGACCGCGAACAAGCCGCCCACCAGCGCCGTCGGCACGGTCGACGCACGTGCATTGGACAGCAGTAACTGCCATTGCTCACGCCGCACCTCGGCGCGCACATCGCTGGCGAGAAAGCTGTCTGGGCTGGCTTTACGTTCGTTCATGTCCTCGTCCGGCGCCACGCAGGGCGGCAGCCTGTCGGACTTAGGATGAATCTGCTGCGGCGCTGGGGCAGCGGTCCATAGAGGCGCGCCTTCGCGTTAAATAGCACCACTATTCGCCTCGAATGCGCGCATATCTGTCCTCGCGTCCCCAACTACCTCGCGACGATTCGGCTT
>JANPNP010000412.1:0-6438 GCA_031427535.1 Bdellovibrionales bacterium
AAAAATCTATGACATTATTACGGATGTAGATAATAAAAAAATTAAAAACTCGCGTGATCTGGTAGATACCGTTGCTGACCTAGAGCCCGGAAAAAAAGTAAAATTAAAAATTATTCGTAATGAAAAACCAAAAACGATCGAAGTTGTCATCGGCGAACGCCCAAGCGAGCGCCCACGCCCTGGCCAAGTGGCGCAAACTCCGAAATCCTTCAACGGACAAAAAGCTCCGTTCAATTTAGGTTTTATCGTAGCTGATATCACACCAGAAATTAGGGCCGAGTGGAATGTTGCAGCCGAAGTGCAAAAACCTATTGTTATCGAAACTGATCGCGGTGCTTTAGCCTCACGCCAGGGTTTACGTGTCGGAGATTTGGTTGTTGAAATTAACAAGGCTGAAATGAAAACCGCGAAAGATGTTTTGAAAGCGCTAAAAAAAGGGAAAAATATGGTTAAGGTCGCGCGTCCTGGTGGTATGAGTATTATCGAGATTGAGGCGAAGTAGGAGTGCCTTCCAGGCAGAAAAGGGCTCTGCCCTTTTGATCCCGTAAAGTCTGGCCTTCCGGGCCAGCCTTGGTTTGTTTTTATCTTTTTTAATTTAGTAATACCTTTGTCTAAGCTTACAAGATCTCAGATGCGTGATGCATCTGAGAAGCGAAAGTCTGAAAGCAGAGCTTTCAGCAGGCAGGATGCCTGTGCCTTTCCCCCGGAATAAATTACTAGACTTGAATTCACCATACCCCCACGTATTCTCAGAATGAGCCATCGTAGTGATGAAATCGTTGACATGTAAAAAGCTTAAACTACTTCAGCTGCAACACGATCAGTAACGAAAATGAGATTGCGGTATGCGTGATCTAACCATCTGGATACGCATTTGCAATTACACTAACTACAAGCCCGGGGGGGAATGTATGCGAAATAAACTGTTCATGTTATTGTCAGGCCTGATTCTGATTTTTACTTTTCAGAACTGCTCGAAGATGATTGTTAGTGACATGCAGGCCACGCAAAAAGCAGAAGCATTACAAGCTAATCCCATTCTAACTGAAGCTGGACAAGATGAGCCAGTTACTCCACCCATCAAAGAAGATGCCGTAAGCCAGCCACCAGTGACTACAACTACTGATGTGCAGGTTCGAACTGTATCCCATTGTAGTGACAAGAAAACAATTCACAATAACAAGTCAAACGTGGTTCTGGCAAAAACTTTAGAATTGCAACTTGTGAAAAAAGAAAAACGTAAAGACGAGCAAGTTGTTTGCAAAGTGACAGATACTGAAAAAATTCGTGCTAACCTTAAACAACGAAAAATAATCTTTCCAAGCTGCTCGATTGCCAATGGCGAATACGAAGTTAAAGTTATCAACGAAGCTGGTATCAACTTCGCAATCGAAGAACGTCGACATAGTTTCATCGCAGGTAAGATTCGGAAAAATCGCGGCGTTGAAGTCTTAATGGACATGAATCCGCATCGTAAAGATGATTTAAACTTGTTTCAAGGAACTGAGTGCGATGAAACGGCTTCGCCGCTTTTCATCGACTTACGTAAGAATGCAAAAGATCTTGATATCTTATCTTCACCTGACCGCGGTGTGCAGTTTGATATTCTTGGTGCCAATGCCTTTCCGACACCTTATTCACAAATTCAAATCAGCTGGTTTGAAAAAGGAAAATTTGCAATGCTTACGTTACCAAATCAGAATGGACAGGTTAATGGCATCGATGAACTTTTCGGTAATAACACAGCAGGTCCTGATGGCAAGTTCGCAGACAATGGATTTTTAGCACTAGCCAAGTTTGATACTAACAAAGATGAAGTGATCGACGAGGATGACGCTATATTTTCAAGTTTACGCCTTTGGCTTGATAAAAACCGCGATGGAAAAGCTCAACCGTATGAATTGCAAAAGCTGAGTCAAGAAGACATAATTGCGATAGATTTAAAATATGATGCTAAATTTTACGAAAAAGATAAGTACGGTAATGAAATTAAGTTTAAGTCCGTCGTTAGAAAATTAGACGGAAGTGTCAAACCCGTGTTTGATGTCTGGTTCGCGATTACTAAGTAAGACTTATCCTTTTAAAATGTCGATACACTTGGCCAGGCTCAATTGGCACTGAGCTGTTAAAATGGATTTAGTAAAATAGATTTAGCCAATTAAATTTAGCTAACAGACCTGAAAATAGGATTTGCAAAAGCTATCTGAGTTAGCTCGGAAGATTCTGTATCTGTATCCCAAGCAGGCTGCAGTTCAAAATCTTTGCTGTTGTCGCAAGAAATAAAAAGTAGAAAACTTAGAAGTAAAATTAAGCGCACCATAAAAACCCCCCCGCTGTACGGTGATATAGCAAAAGCATAGCCAACAAAGTTCACTTAAAATTCAGAAATAACATTGCAAATGACCGCTGGCTTTTAGCATCGCGGCCGCCTGACATTCGGCTAGGTTAACGACTGTATAAGTCACCAGTTTCGAAGGTTTCGTCTTGAACGACTTCACCAAACACGCTGTTTAGTTTTTTTAACCAATTCGGGATTTTGTAAACACAGTTATGGCCCACATTATTTGAATCAGATTGGGGTTTTTCGCACCCTACGTCTGTAGCAGAATTGGATGTTGTCACGCCATTTTGGTCACGGACCTTGTACGTAACTTGCCGGCAGTGGCCATCGGCATCACAGACCTCAGCGCGCACATACTTAGGATTTCCCACGCCGGCTGTACCGCCACTGCTACCGCCTATACCGGCCATTGACACAACTGAACTAACTGAAATGAGCCACATGAAAAAACTGATTAAAACGGCACGGGGATTCATTCGGGCTCCTGTTGCTGAGACTGTGGAATTAGGGTATCGGTTGCGGTAAATGTAAAAGCTTTTTTAGTACCAAGGTTTTCTGGGTTACGCACCAGTTCCATCTTTTTTGCAAAGGCCAAACTATCAATTTCAACCCACTGCTGATAAGCGGCTTCAGTTAAGCCTTCAGCAATGAATGACATAAAATGTTTGTTGTGCTCGTAACCCATCATGGGTTTCGCATACGTTTTTGCAGTCAACAAGCCTAAAGATAAAATGCATTCCGGAGTTAAGTGAATTTGCACTTGGCCTAAAGCATAATGACCTGCGCGCGGCTGCTGTAGCACTTTTTTAGTTGTCATTTCTTCGGCTAGGCTTAATCCGTAGTCACCAAAGCGCTTTGAAACTTCATCGCGCGAAATAGATCCCGACGAACACAAAACATAAAGCTCGCCGAACACGGGGTTTGATTGAAGCTCAAGTGCATAACTTGGTAAGTAAGTCAGATTTTTTTCGATGCGTAGCCTTAAATGTTCAGATAAATAATTTTTAATAGGTGCTGGGCATAAATTTAGGACTTCAGCTTCAGTCTGTCCCTGCGTCAGGTACCGATAAATTTTAAAAATTGTTGCAGGGGTTGGCTTGTTTTCTAGATTCACAATTCGATTTAATGTCTTTTGATGTATGCCAGTTTTCTCAGATATCAGGCGGATTTTTTTTCGCTGGTCTGTTGATAGCTTTAAATGGGCCTTCAGATCGGCAGCAACGTGCTTTTGGATCAAGTCTAAAAGGCTAATTGTGGAGTCTGACTTAACTTGTTTAAAAAGCTTAGGCATTTCTGTTTGAAGCATCAGTGTTCCTATCATAAGTAAAGTGGAACAAAAAAGCTTTAGAAACTGGGCCAGAATTCTAGTGAAATAAATACAAAAAAGGGCCCTTTTCAGGACCCTTTTACACAAAAGTAACTAACTTTGGAAAAAGCTAATTAGTTTCTGTAAATGTCGTCTTCAACTGGAGCTGTGAAACCTTTGTCGATGAAGTACGCGTTTAATTTTTTCAACCAAGTTGGAACACCGTAAACTGTAGGGCAAGGACCGTATCCAGAATCGCCAACTGGGCATTGCTCAACGTATGGAGTTGGAGCGTTTGGAGTGCGAACTTTGTAAGTAACCATTTCACAACGATTTCCGTTTTCGCCCATGTTACAAACTTCTACTGTTACGTATTCTGCTGATGCGTTGATAGATACTGCTGCTACGATTGCGAAGATAATGCTTTTCATTTTACTCTCCTTGGAGTTTTTGTTTTCTTTAAACATGGTTGCCTAATTGCAAACACATTTTTAATAAATTTGGTTAGGTGCTTTATGTTTTAATTCGTTTAAAGATTCAAATTCTAATTCGGCCTCTTTTATTTTTTCGGGACATGTCTATTTTTTTGCAGTTGATTTGTAGACATCGCACAGAATGTCTTAGTTGCCGCGCACAATTTTACAGAATTTGCTAACGATGCAGGCCCTTTTCTTGTTAAGAAATCCTTACAATCCAATTGAAAGATTCAGGAAATATCAATGTCATCTACAGAAAAAAGATTTGCATACTTAAGCCTGATACTTTCGCTAGTAATAGCTGTTTTCTTACTGATTATTTTGTTGGTGTTAAATTCTGCGATGGTAAACACCGAATTACTAGATGTGCGATTCTATTACTCTGGTGCCGAGGCCCAAGCTTTCTTAACTAAGCTTAGCCCCAGCGATGTATTTATGTACCGCACTATTGCCGGGGTGGATTTATTCTTCATCGCCGCTTACACAGTTGTTACGTATTATTTCTTTAAAATTAATTTCCCACGCAGATTTCTTTGGTTTGTATTTATTCCTGGGATTTTAGATTTGCTAGAAACCTCTGGTATTTTATTTGCGCTTACTAAAACTAGCTGGCCTAGTTGTTTTAATTATTTGGGCGCAGTCACCGCCGCGAAATGGATTATGGTCATCTTGTCGTGCGTAATTATCTTAGCTTTATCAATCAGTAAGTTAAGAAAAATAAAATAGTGTATCAAGGTAGGACATTTGTAAAAACTGTCGCAAAAACTGGCTGCCAAACTAAAGTCTGGTGAAAGCTTTGACGATAGTCTTAGTAACATCCTTGAAACGCATTGCGCTACGACACCGTAACGACAACATGACGACATCATGAAATGAGGCTTATGAAGATTACCGAAGTAAAGATATTCCCAGTCAACGAAGAACGCCTGAAGGCCTACGTTACGATCACAATTGAAGCCAGCTTCGTCGTTCGCGATCTGAAGGTGATCCAAGGTCCGCAAGGTCTTTTTATCGCCATGCCGAGTAAAAAGCGCAAAGACGGACAATTTCGTGATATTGCTCATCCACTGAATCAAGAGACCAGACAATTGATTGAAGATCTGGTTTTTCAGGCCTACGAAGAACAGCTGAAGTCTATGGGTGACACCTTGGTAAGCCTTAAGCGACAGAAAGCTCCGGTCACTTCGGGTTCAGACGATTACTAGTTTATGACTTTGATTTTTGATTTCGTATTTATGTTTAGATTATTAGCATCATGTACGACTTGAATTGCTGAAGATCATGGAAGGACCCTGCGAAAAAATTCTTTCCTAAAATCAGAAGCGGCGGTTATTAAGGCCCAGATTGTTAGCTGTTTTCTAACGGTTATGAATCTGGGCTTTTTTTTAACTTTATTTTCGTTGCCTTGTAACACAAAATTCATTAACTTTTTCATTCGTAAGTTTTCAGTTGGGGTATCGCCAAGTTGGTAAGGCAATAGATTTTGATTCTATCATTCGAAGGTTCGAGTCCTTCTACCCCATCCAATTCCGCCAATAAGCAACTTTCCGAACGAGAGATTCAAAGACTCCTCAGCCTCAGATAAATTCGAGCTGGGGATTTTTTTTGCCCGAAATGGTATGATTTTGTCGTTTGGTTTTTCAAACGGCTCCTGGACCTTTTCACTACGTTGTTCATCGAACTTAAAATAAGTTTCAAATCCATTTCCTGTGTAAACCAATTTCCCAAAAACTTTATGCACCAGTCTTCGTCGCATCGACGGCGGAGCTTTTTTAAAGCCTCTTTTGAACTCAGTCACATTGTTTTCAATGTCATTGCAAATTTCAGCAGAGTCCTTCTGTTTGAATCCCATTTCCTCTAATTCCAATATCCGATTCAATAGGACCTTTTTCTGTTTTCCCAATTTCTCTAAATGTGCAGCCGTCAATTGAGATGCTTCAGTTCCATGACTCATCTGCAATTGTAATTTAAAAATCGACGAAATTTCCTCATCTGTTTCGGAAACGGCTTATATATGGCCTTTGGCTATGAAACCAAGTGTGGCAACAAAACTTGAAATAAATATTCATTCGATCATATGAAATTAAATCAATTTTAAGGCTAAACCTAGTCGGATATCCATATTTTCATATGATCAGATGAAAAATATTACATTTTCCTGGAAAATGGCCTAAATATACGTTAAATTCACATGAACATATGAGAAAACAAAAAAAAACAAGGTCATCTAAAAAATCAACTAGGTCCAATAACTCATCCGATTTATTGGGGCAGATCATTCGCCAAGAGCGTAGGAAATGAAGTCTGACCCAAAC
>JANPNP010000413.1:0-7030 GCA_031427535.1 Bdellovibrionales bacterium
AGATCTGACCGCGTGGTTAATGATTCTTCGGAACGCATAAAAAACATTGAAACCATGCGTTTTGCTGCAGAAAAGAAAATGTCCCATGGTAGCGAATATTTATTGCTTCGAGATCATCGAAACGTAGAACCCCTAGGACAAGCAGATCAGGATTTTGTCGATGCACTTGATTTTTTAGATCAAAGCATCACATCAATGACTGGTCACGACTATTTGAAAAACATTCGCAATTTAAATGATCAGCACCGCGAGGTCCTTCGTGAAATTTTAACAATGAAAGAAAAAGGGGAATCTAACAACCGTATTGCAAAAGCCTTCGACACCGAGCTTTTGCCACTGCGACAAGACTTAGAAAACAAGTTGGACGACTTTAAAACTTTCGAGCAGCAATTAATTAATGAAATGAAACGCAAAGCCAAACAGGACGCGGCTTCTGCCGGCGCCATGGTTATAGCCGTAACTTTCCTAATAGCACTGTTGATTGTAGGGATTGCACATTTGCTATTGCGCGGCTTTCAGCGACAAGCAAATGCTGAAAAGAAAATTGCAGAAAGTTTCGCAGCGCAAACGAAATCAAATCAAGAATTAGCCACTGAACAGCATAAGTTGCAGACTATTTTCCAGGATTCACCCGCCCTGATGGCTTTATGGACAGGTCCTGATTTAATTTTTGAAATGGCAAATCCACGCTACTTGCAGGCCTTTTCGGGTAGGAAAATCTTGGGCCGAAAGCTACTTGATGTCTTTCCCGAACTTCAGTCACAGCATTTTCTTGAGACAATTAAAACCGTATACGAAACGGGAGACTCTGTTTCTTTAACTGATGCGTTAGTGCGTGTAGCAAATTTTCCGGGCGAACATCCAGAAGTTCGTTACTTTGATACGGCGTTTGTACAAATCAAAGATTCAAGTGGTAAGCCTTACGGCGTTTATAATCATGCAGTTGAAGTTACCGACCGCGTGTTAGCTAAAAAATCATTAGAAGATAAACAACGCAGTCTTGATTTAGCATTAGACGCTGGGCAAATGGGAATTTATTTTATTGATCTAAAGACGAATGTTCTAAGTGCGTCTTCTCGGGCTGCTATGCTGCATGGTGTGCCGCATTTAGATGGTGATATCGGAGATACAATTTTTCAGCACGTACATCCGGATGATCAGAAAAGAGTTGCTTACGAGCTTGAGCAGTCTATTAAAAATCAGACTGCATTGGCAGCCGAATTACGTATAAACCATGGGGATGGTAGTGTTAGATGGCTTTACACGCGGGGATCAACAGAATACTCGCATGGAAAGCCGAATCGTTTTTTGGGAATTATTATGGACATTACCGACAGAAAAATGGCGGAACTTCAGCTTTCCAATAGTCGCGACGAACTTGAACGAGCCAAGCTTATTGCCGAAGAAGCGAGTAAAGCAAAGACCTCATTTTTAGCAAACATGAGTCACGAAATACGCACACCTATCGGAGTCATTCAGGGATTTGCTGACTTACTTGCCGATTACAAAAGCCTTCCTCCGGATCAAACCGCATTTGTAAATACGATCCGTCGAAATACACGCCAGCTGACTAGCGTTATAGGTGATATTCTAGATTTATCCAAAGTAGAAGCTGACAAATTAGATATCGAACAAGTTATTTTTTCCCTAGACGACATCATCGAAGATATCAGTGCCGTTATGCGTTTTAAAGCGCAGGAAAAAGGAATAACCTTACTGATCACCAAAGAACCTGATACACCGGTACAGATCAGCTCGGATCCAACGCGTTTACGTCAAATTCTTGTAAATTTAGTCGGTAACGCTGTGAAATTTACGGAACGCGGTTATGTTAAAATTCAGTTTTCGAAGATAGCAGCTAGTCCTGAGGCTTCAGAAAAATTACAAATTTCTATCAGTGATTCAGGAATTGGAATAACACCAGAGCAGCAACAAAAGGTTTTTCAACCCTTTGTACAAGCAGATTCATCTATGACAAGGCGCTTTGGTGGTACGGGATTGGGTTTAGCTATTTCACATAGACTAACCAAGGCCCTTGGCGGAGAATTAAAATTAGCTGCAAGCGAGGCTGGCAAGGGAACTACATTTGTATTAACTGTTGATAGCGGGGCCAATGTCGTCCAACAAAGTAAGCGTATTGATGTTCTGGATCTTAAAGTCGGAAAAAAAGAAGTTCTTAAGAATAAGAAAATTTTGTTAGTAGAAGATTCCTTGGACAATCAGGCACTGATCCAGCGTTATCTAGCAGATTCTGGTGCAACTATTTCTACGGCCAATAATGGGCGTGAAGGGGTGGATAGAATGCTAAGTGAAGACTTTGATATGGTATTATTAGATATTCAAATGCCTGTGATGGATGGGTACGAAGCCCTAAGAACCGTGCGTGAAAAAATGTATCAACAACCGATCATAGCATTAACAGCGCATGCACTAAAAGAAGAGCGTGAACGCGCGCAACGTGCAGGTTTCAGTGGTTATTTGACGAAGCCGATTTCGCGAAAAGTACTTATTGAAAAATTGGAAACACTTTTACGGGAACCCCAATCAATTAGTTTTTAAGTAAACCAATTACCGAGGAATGATCACGTTGCAATACCCGGCCAATCTGAGCAATTGTTTTACTAAGCTCGTTTCGCAAAGCATGGGCACAAGCTCTGCGCGCAGCCACTACAGGACGCTTTCGCGAAGGGCCTTTAAGCTGTGTAAGGCTTAGTTTGTGATCTTCACAAACACGCAACAGTAAACTTTCTATACTTAATGCCTCAACCTGCTTGGTGGTAGGAACCGGAAACATTTTATCTAATGCATATGTTTCAAGGTCACCCGTAGTTTTTAACAGCATTTTTAAGCGGTGAAGTGCGCCTTCGACCGAGCGAATGCACGGTCCACAGCTATGTAGAACGCGGTCAATAATCGAAACCGGTAATACAAGTCCTTCGTGCTGCAATTTATAATTTAAAATCTGCAATTTACTTTGTAAGGAAGGATATTCTAGCTCTAAATTAAAACTTCCTAGCAGGCGGGATTTTAATCGCTCATCAAAACCGTCAATTTTTTGAATCGCACGGTCGCAGGTAAATATAATTTTCTTGCCAGCACTTATAAAATCGTTAATCAAATTGAAAAGTTCTGTTTGTGTGGCTTTTGCCTTTTCAAGACAGTGAATATCGTCGACCAACAGTATGTCGGTGTTAGTTCTGTACTTTAAACGAAAGTCGCCCATGCTGCGCTTCACGATAGCTGTTTGAAAATCAGTTATAAGATCATCTCCGGAGACAACTTTTACTTTAAGTCCGCTTTGCCGTGCTAGAAACGCCCAACCAGCTGCATGTAAAAGATGTGTTTTGCCAGTACCCGAAGGTCCGGTAATGGTCATGACTGGTATTTCGGTATTTTCGCTTGAAGCAAAATGTGCCGTCGCTGACTGCGCAAATGCATTTTCTTGAGTCACGCAGAAATGCGCAAAATCGTAAACTGGGTTTAGCGTGTGCTTATGTTTGAAAACGTACGCCGTGCTTGGTATTGAGGTTGTGGGATGCGCTGTGGGCTCTTCCGATTCAGCGGTGATGATATCAAAGCTTTCCTGCGTGCTGTGAAATTCAAAATTAAACTGTACAGCGCAGCCAAGGCGACTTTCAAGCACGTGCCTTAGCTGAGGCAGCACATGGCGTTCTGCCATTTGCAACGTCAAGCGATTTTCCATTGTTAAACAAACCAAAAAGCCATCGGCTACCGGTTTGATTGCAGCCATTCTAATTAATTTTAGTAGGTGACGCGTGCGAGCCGAATCGTCGACTAAGTTTTGCACGTCATCTTGTACTAGGTTCCAATTTAAATTCACCGTGTGTGTCCTTTTGAAGAATCAAAACGGTAAGGCCGTGCAGTCTGTATATCAATATTAAATTATTTTTTTATTTACGCGTGTTGCCCGTAAATGCTTTTTCTGTGCAGCTGTTACGCTGCTTAAATTAAGTGTGGAGAACATTTACATAATTGCTTGGGAATTTTAAATCGGTGTGGAAAAGGTTTGGTGTAATACGTGTGCATAGTTTTACTTAAAAAAACTATTTGATTATTGACAGCGACACCATGCCATTTCAGTGCGCAAAAAATCAGTATTTAACAATTTGGTCAATAATTTAAAAAGCACAAACGCGGTCGGGTGGAACAAAATCTTTTCGCACTATGAAATCTTCATTCTGCATTCCACCCTCGATACGGGGATCATCAGAAATTATCCGAACCGCGATAATACTTTTGTCTGGATTAGTGATTCCTTCAAACTTTGCAGCGTAAGTTTCATTTTCTCCTGTTTCGTTACTAAAAAATGTCATCGTGCCAGTCGCTGTAAAGCGGCCATTTTCATCTGGTCTAATATTTCCCGGAATAATACCTTCTGAACATGCAAACTGAAGTTCGACGTTATTAGTTTTAACAATCACAGTGACCTGATCGGCAGCCCACTGCCCGGGTGCTAACGGCATGTTTGGATTTGGGTTCGGCGCAGGAAGTGGTGCACCGTCTTCGGATCCGCTACCTTCATTAATTGGATCTGGTTGTATGACCGGCGAATTATCAGAGCTGCTATTGCAACCCGTTACTGCAACTGCACTTGCAAAAAATAAAACTAGAATAGTTGATTTGATCTTAAACTCCTGTCGTTTTACAGTTCAAGTGAACTGTGCGGCGGGTCGATTTTCCCTAATCTATGACCGCAGCTTACTATAAAGCAAGTAGCAGGCCGTATTAATCAATGCTAAGGTGCACACATGAGGTTTCGAATGGCCAAAGGTAAAAAAACGTCTGACATAGAAAAATTCAAAGTGTTAGTAAAAGAAAAAATGGCTCAAGTGGATTGGGTCAAAGTAAGCACTTTAGGATTTGCGGTGCTGTTGGTTTTGGGTGCGAAGGGTGTGTTCGGACCGAAGGTGCGTATTGCAGCCATTCTTATAATTAAATCAACTGCCGTCTAAAATTAGCGCTGCAGATTTGTATTTTGTAAGTCGGCGCTAGCAGCAGCACCATTCATTGATTCTACCTGTTCGGTACAACCCGGAATGCGGTCTTCGAATTGGCCGTAGGTTTTCCAGTGGGAAAACGCCGTGCGATTGTCACTGACCCATTTTTCTGCGACGGCTGGGTAGCGCGCCAGGTAGCAGCCCTCATCAAATTCAGATTTACCCGATGACATATTTACAAACGTTAAAAAGCTTCCCAGTAGGGACACAAAAATTAGAGCCGTGTAAATATAACGACGTATGTGTTGCATGATATTCCTATCGACAGCGTTGTTGGTTTTATTAAGTTAAAAATCAGAACTTCTTAAACTGGGACGTTTTTTTCGTAATTTATTCCTGTAGAAATTTATGACAGTCGGCTTTTTGAATTACTAATAGCGGCCGGAACGCTGCATGTTGCACCGAAAGGCCACGATATCATCCGCGAAGTTGAAAGCTTGTACAAAAATCACGGCCTATGTATATAAATAAAGATCGATAAAACCAACCCGTTGGCAGCAGCTGGCGCAGACTATTGTTGCCAGCTATCCGTCGCAGCAATGCCGGCTTGATATGTTTTTAGCCGGAGCGCTTAGCGTGGACAATCACGGGCTGATCTTAGATTTTTACTATCCAAAAAAGTCGGACTGTCGTGCCGGGCTGGTAGTTCGTCCGGCTTGCTGGTATAGCGTTCCGTTATGAAGCGTTCTAAATCATAATCTTAAGTAATATCTAGTTTTTGTCGATAATATAGATAGTGCTATTGCCTCATGGATTGGAGCGCCTATGAAAAATGTTTTCGTTTTTTTACAACTGATATTAATTCCATTTTTTTTGCTTTCTTGTAAAGGCGCTAACGGCGGCTTTGCTCCGTCATTGGGTGATACGCTTGGGGGTCTGCAAATAGAGCCCGCTTCGTTTACAATGGCAGCAGCATCTTCTAAAACTTTTACCGTTACGGGCGGAACCGCTCCGTATACTTTTTCGGTTTCAAGTGGCACTGGCACAATGAGTGCTACAGTTGCTGGAAGATACAAAGCTGCTGCGTTTTCGGGGCTTGCTACTATTCGCGTTACTGACAGTGCAGGAAAATTTTCTGAATCTTTTGTTACCATTAATCCAGCGTTGAATATTGTTCCCCTAACAGCAACTATCTTAATTCCAGCTACCCAGTCCTATGCAGGTGCCGATGGAATTCCGCCGTATACCTATTCAGTTGTTAGCGGACCGGGATCGGTAAATGCTTCAACTGGTTTGTACACGCCTGCAATTGCAGGTGATGTTACAGTTCGTGTTACAGATGCGCAGGGAAATATAAAAGATTCCTCACTTATCGTGAACGGGCCGTTATCAGTTTCGCCTACCACGGCCTTTGTGGTTATTGATTCAGACCTAACATTAGATGCTGTTGGTGGAACTCCGCCGTACACATTTTCAATCGTAGTTGGCGGCGGCGTCATTGATTCGGTAGCGGGTATTTACACGGCTCCGCTAACGACGGGATCAGCTACTTTACGAACAACCGATTCGGCAGCCACTGCCGCCACGGTTGATACCGCAGTTACCATTTATAACCCGCTAACTTTGTCACCTTTATTAGTGACACTAGGAATTAATTCAGGCCAAGCGTTTACTGCAAGCGGTGGTGTAGGCGCTTTAACATTTTCTGTTGTAGGAAGTGGAACAATTAATTCTAGTACGGGTGCGTACATGGCACCAGCAGTTGCTGGGACCGATATCGTGCGCGTTACTGATACAATCGGAAATGTGCTTGAAGCAACGGTTAGGATCGTAAGCTCATTAACGATAACTCCGGCGACTTTAAACTTACCGCTTTTTTCGACGATGACGTTTACTTCTGTTTTAGGAACTGCGCCCTACACATATTCTGTACCGACAGGAACGGGAATAATCAACAGTGCGTCAGGGCTTTACACAGCGCCCGGCACAGTCAGCGCGGGGTCGGCTCGGGTAACTGACGCCGTTCCGAATACTTCAGATGCAGTGATTAATCACATCGAGCCCATTGAAAT
>JANPNP010000414.1:0-3561 GCA_031427535.1 Bdellovibrionales bacterium
ACTCTGATACTTATGTTATTACATAATACAGTGTAATTCTTGTCAAAATCGTTTCTAATGAGACTGCAAATATGAGTACGACGCATAATGAGTATTCTGAACCGACGCAAGAAAGAGCTTGAAGATAACACACGTGTGCACAGATTATTTTCAGAAGTATTTCGACATCGATCGCGGCGGACGATTGACTGCAGCTTTAATGACTTCCGATCAAATGCTAGCAGCGCACAGTGAATCAAATTACATTGCAACTTTAAGTGAAGAAGCCAGGCTATCAAATAAAAAATATATAATTCAAAAAGAAGAAATAGCTGGCACCAATTTAATTGCACTTTCGTACGTGCTAAAAAGCGCCGTGGCACCAGCTTGGATGATTTCCTGGTCTGTCGTGGGCCTTATATTTGGCTTTGGCATGGTTCTAATCGGATTTCTACTTTATGGTTTAGAGCCGCTAGAGAAAAAAATTGAACGCTTTAAAAAACAAGAGCGTGAAGCGATTTTTCACGAAGTGGTGCAGTCTGAGTTGCGCAGTCAAACACCACTGCAGCCTAGCATATCAAGTGGCCACAGCGCTGCAACAGGAAGCGCTGCAAAAGATATAACCGCGGCCTCGTTAACTTTGGTGGATAAAACTAAAGTGGAAGCAGTCGAGCGTGCTCAACAAGCTTTTGCCGAGCCCGATGGGGAATTAGCTGAGGCAACTTTGGCGGGCCCATTACAGCAAGCAGCGTTTAATCTAAATGCTGTATTTAAGCAGGCGCAAATTATGGTGCAGAAGGATTTTTCTACAGGAATAGTACATTCATTTTATTACGGACAATTTATTAAAGCGTTTGAAAATATTTTACGAAATTCAATTGAAGCATTAGAAACCAAAGTTGGCCCAAAAAAAATTACAATTCGTGCCTACGATGTTGATGACACCGTTTCAGTTATTGAAATTCAAGATAATGGGGTTGGTTTAAACCATCTACAAAAGCAGAAAGATAAAGTGTGGCAGCCATTTTTTACCACTAAGTCCAAAACTCAGCACATGGGTTTAGGTCTTACGGAATCTCTTTCTATTTTAAGACGGTGTGGTGCAGACCTAGTAATAGAATCATTACCACAAGAAGGAGCATTAGTAAAAATGGTCATGCGCAAAGAAAAAACTGATGCCGTCGAAACCCCGATAAATAATCAAGATAATATTCCAATGCCCGCAGCAGCTACGATGCAGCCAGTGGCTAACATCGTAGACGATGATTTAAATTTAGATCTTGATAAAGTATTGGCATTGGACGACGAAGAATCGGAAAATTTATTTTCGACACAAAAAATTAATTTAAAGGCATCCGTAGTTTCAAATAAAACCACAGCCGTAAAAATGCCCGAGTTTCGATTAGAAAAGAAAACCTATCACGTGGATCAGTTAAAAACTCCGATCCGCCGTCCAGAGAAAACATGAGCCTTCGCGAGCACGCCCCAGATTTCACTGTCTTTGTATTATCACAAGATGCTGAACTTGGTTCGCGTGTTAAATTAGATTTGTCTTTGGCAAAGTACGACGCTTATTTCATGGCTGACGCTGATGAAATGTTGCAGAGGGTTCAGCAAGCTCCGCCACATATTATAGTTGTAGACCACGACGCGGTTATTGGTGATCTGGCAGCGTTTTTTGAAGGCTTACTAAAAATTTCATCAGAAATTAAACTTCTGGTTTTAACGGATTCTAGGCATTTTCCTGAATTGCCGGCATTTAAGGATTATAATTTAGTCGCCGTGCTTGAGCGTACTCAGGATAACGTGGCAACACAGGTTCTATTTGCTGTAGATTTAGCATGCGACAATTTATATCGCACATATCAGAATGAGCATGTTTACCAACTGTACCAAGAATCTGAACTCAAGATGAAGCAGATGACCGAGGCCGTGCAACATGAACGCCGTGGTCCAACCGTGCGTCCCTTCCAAATGCGTATTGCCGAATACAAAATGTCGGAATCTAAAGAAGAACTTTTGCAGAAATTTTTCCAGCAAACTCCGCACCAGGGATGGGTATTTTTAAAGTATATTAAGTCGATTCAAACTTTTATAGCAGTTGCACATCAAAATATGGAAGAAAACTGGGTTGAAGGTTTATCTTTTAAAGTGCCTAGTGAAGTTGAAAAATTCAATACACAGATATTACTTGGACAATTTCCCGAGCCCTTACTGGAATATATAAAAGAAAAGTGGAATGTAGGCGCTACTAAAATTTTGCCGTTAACACTAAAAGACTACGTCGAGGGATTGCTTATAACCACGCAAGACATTGCTGCTGAGGTTGCCGAAGATTTTTCTTTAATGAGTCTTGTGTATCAGCTTATGACTTTAGAAAGCCAACCACTGCATCTAGATGTCGAGGATTCGCTAACAGGTTTTTACAATCAGCTTTTTTATAAACGAATTTTAGAAAAAGAAATTGATCGATCAAAGCGAACGTTGGCGCCAATTTCTGTAATTAAGGTAGCCGTCGATTCGTTTGCAGAGATCGAAGCCAGTCAGGGTCGCAACTTTGCCGATGAGGTTATAAAAAAAATTGCGCAAGTCATCAGTCGAACGTCGCGATTACCCGATTATTCATGTCGCACAAGTGAAAACGAATTTTCGTTGGTGCTTACAAACTGTAATCGTAAAGGTGCTGCGCTTCGTGCCGAGCGCTTACGCCAAATTCTAAAAGCTGAAAGTTTTTCGAAATCAGGACTAGTTATCACAGTCAGCCAAGGTATTAGCGAATATCCAAGCCTTACGCGCACTGGGCCCGAGCTTGATTCATCGGCGCACAAGGCACTCAATTTTATATCGTCAAAGGGTGGCGATAAGATTTGTATATTTAAAGCTCCGCAAAATCACCAGCCAGATTTTCAGGTGAACACGTGATAGCTTTATTGCAAATACCAAACAACAAAAGCGTGAATTTTTAGTATGGAAATGTATCGGCGGACTTTTGCTGAAATTTCAGTGGAAAACCTGGTCCATAATTGGCTTGAAATAAAAAAAGTTGCTGCTGATGATCGTTTTGTTTGTCCCATGGTCAAGGCAAATGCTTACGGTCACGGTGATGTGCAAATTGCGAAAGCTTTGCAAAACGCCGGCGCAGAAACTGTGGGAGTTTGTTTAATCGAAGAAGGTTTTCTTTTGCGGGCTTCAGGAATTCAAGCGCAGATTTTAGTTTTTCGCGGATTTGATAAACAAGGCGCGCAAAAAATTCTTGAATATCAGATGACTCCGGTGATTAGCACCTGGGAGCAGATTCAAGCTTTAGAAGGCGTTGCCGATGATCCAGTAAAGGTACATGTTAAATTTGATACCGGAATGAATCGTCTGGGCTTTACAATAGATCAGGCGGAAAAGTTATATGACTATTTTAGAAAATCAAAAAAGTTAAAGTTAAAAGCAATTTTGACCCATTTAGCCCAGGGCGAAGATGCGTGTTTAGTTGATGGCTATAGCGCAAAGCAATTTCATTCCTTTACGGAAGCTGTAAAATTTTTTAAGCCACTAGATATATATTCCCACGTTCTAAACTCTGCGGGGATA
>JANPNP010000415.1:0-2416 GCA_031427535.1 Bdellovibrionales bacterium
CGCCCACTGGTGCGACTGCTGGATGATGAGCTAAAACAACCAATGGTCCGGTAAATAAAAGCGATCCCGTAGTTAACACCACTTCATTCGATTTCAGCGGATCAAAGTACTTAACCGAATATATTTTTTTATTCATTCCTATGAATAGCCCAGCTAAACAGGCGGCCTCGTTTAGTTCGCCACCTGGATTATCGCGTAAGTCCAACACCATTCCGGCAACAGTTTCGACCGAAAGACTTTTAATATGTTTTGTCACTTCAGCACAGATCCCCCGGGTAAATTTTGAGATCGTTATGACCGAGTAATTCCGTAATCCAACTTCTTTTTCAAGACTCACGTGACTTAATATGCGAAAAGATCTTGTTATTTTTAAATCTAAAAATTGGCCTGATCTTTTAATTGTTAAATCAAATACTGCAGCTTCGGGATTTTTAAGTGCAAGGCTAATATCTGATAAATTTAAGAATTTGGATTCATTTCCGTTTAGCATAATCAGCTGATCTTGCTCTTGCAAACCAGCGGCTTCTGCATCTGAATTCTTAAATACCTTTCTGACAAATATTCGACCATCTTTTTTTTCAAAGGATATTCCAACAAACAAATTAGATCTTTCGTTTTTACTGCTTACTTCTTCAAAGAACTGACCTGGTAGTACATACGTGTGCGGATCTTTGTAAACGGATAGAAAGCCGTTGATTCCAGCCCCGATGACGGCACTTCGAACTTCTTTCGAAGGTTCGCGACTAAGCACGTGTTCCCACAATTCGTCGAACTGAAACGACTGGTTTTTCTGAGCATTATAGATTTTTAAAAACGGGCGTAAATTTTCTTTTTCAGTTTTCCCATCATAAATTGACGCCATTTCACTTTGCGATAACAAGCCGATTTCTGGCGATAAAGTCAGATGGTATTTCGGTAAAACTTGAAGTAACGAATTAATGCATGCCAGAAAGTATTTTTCCGAGCTCTGACAATTGGCGTTCGAGATAAGTTCCGTAAGTTCACGCGTGCCTAGGTTGGAATCAAACCAGTAAGCATCAGCCTTCTTCTCAACAACGGGCGTATCGGAAAAAAAAGACTTAGCTGAAGTCACCCCGACTCCAGCTAAGATTAGGCCGGCCAAAAAACCCATAGCCGTTACAATGATAATTCCCCATGACTTCACGAAAATGCTCTCCCAAAATGGTCCCTTACAGAGACAATTCAAAGCAACGATTGTGCCCGGGTTTTCCAGTGTGGGCATGGCTTAAAGTGCTTATAAAGTTATCTTTAAGAATTAATTTCAAAGATGATCAATAGAACCACAGTTAAAATTGTTGCGAACATTGCGAGTTATGCCAGATACTGGCGACATGATAATTGTAACCGGAGCCAATGGCTTTATTGGTAGTGCTATCGTCTGGCAGTTGAACCAGGCAGGAATAACAGACATCACAGCCGTAGACTCGGTTGGTTTATCAACCAGGAATCTTTTACAAAAACGAACCTACACGCGCTTTTTCGAAGCTCAAGAACTTTGGAGTTTCCTTGCCACAGCCGAAGCTAAAAAAAGTGTTTCATGGGTCATCCACATGGGCGCTTGCTCTTCCACTACTGAAACAGATTGGGATTTTCTTTATGCTAATAACTTTCAATATTCACAACGGTTGTTTGAATGGTGTTCGCAAAATCAAAAAAGTTTAATCTATGCTAGCAGTGCTGCAACCTACGGCGCCGGTGAAAATGGTTTTTCGGACACAACAGATTCGGAAAAATTAAAGCCGTTAAACTTGTACGGGGAATCAAAAGTTATTATGGACCGCTGGGCTGTTAAACAAAAAGCTATTCCACTAAACTGGTATGGACTTAAATTTTTTAACGTCTTCGGGCCTAATGAATACGAAAAAGGTTCTATGGCAAGTGTCGCATTTAAGGCATATCACCAGGTCACCGACACCAATAAGTTGGGTTTATTTAACTCGTACAATCCAAGCTTCTTAGATGGCGAACAACTTCGCGACTTCGTCTACATCAAAGATGTAACCCGTTGGATTTTTGAACTAATGAATAAAAAACCTCAAAGCGGGATTTACAACATGGGATTTGGTACCGCCAGAACCTGGCTAGACATGGCCAGATCGCTGTTTGCAGCCATGAATAAAAAATTAGATATCACTTGGCTTGAGATGCCTGAATCGATCCGCAATCAATACCAATATTTTACCAAAGCCGAAATGCAAAAATGGGCTGCGCAGAAGTTGTCCGAACCGCAATGGAGCTTAGAAAAAGCCATTGAAGACTACGTTAAAAATCACTTATCGCAGAAAGATCCGTGGTTATAGTTGTGAAAAGTCTACCGCTGCATTTGCAAAAATATATTGTTAAGCAAAATTATGAAAAGTATACACCACTTGATCATGCAGTTTGGCGATATGTT